>JBOGZE010000174.1:0-8755 GCA_050697055.1 Solirubrobacterales bacterium | reverse complement strand
GAAGACGGCTCGGACCGCTGACGATCGCCCTGTGGGGGTCGCACAGCGTGATCCGAGCGCCCATCGCCACCAGCTTGTCGACGAAGAACAGCCGGTTCTCGAACATCTTCTCGAAGATCAGGATCGTTCCATCCGCCTGGGTAGCCAGGGCGAGGGCGATCGAGGTGAGATCGGCGGGGAAGGCCGGCCAGGGGCCGTCGTCGATCTTCGGGATCGCGTCACCCTGGTCATCGCGGATGGTCAGCTTCTGGTCGGGCGGGACCAGCAGATCGGATCCCTCGACCATCGTCTGCAGGCCGACGCGCCGGAAGTGGCGCCGGATCCCCTCGAGGTCCTCGGGGACGGTGTCGCGGATCCGCAGCTCGCCGCCGGTGGCCGCGGCGAGCGCCATGAAGCTGGCGATCTCGATGTGGTCAGCGCAGATGTGGTGGTCGGCGCCGCCCAGCTTGTCGCGGCCATGAACGGTCATCACATTCGAGCCGATCCCGTCCACCTGCGCCCCCATCTTGGTCAGCAGCCGCGCCAGGTCCTGGACGTGCGGCTCGGAGGCCGCGTTCGCGATCGTCGTCGGTCCCTCGGTCAGGGCGGCGGCGAGCAGGGCGTTCTCGGTGCCCATCACCGAGGGCTCGTCCATGAAGATCCGGGTCGCCCGGAGCCCCTGGGCCGGGGCCGAAAGCTCGATCCAGACGTCCCCGCCGACCATCGCCCCGAGATCGCGGAAGGCGTCGAGATGTGCGTCGAGCCGGCGCCGCCCGATCGTGTCGCCACCCGGCGGAGGCATCCGAGCGTCGCCGAACCGCGCGAGCAGCGGGCCCGCGGTGAGGAAGGAGGCGCGAATCCGGCTCGATGCTCCCTCGTCGACATCGTGGCGGTCGATCGAATCGGCCTGCAGGCGGAGCTCGTTGTCGGATAGCCAGTCCACCCGCACCCCGAGCCTCTCCAGCAGAGCGAGCATCGACTCGACGTCGCGGATCCGCGGCACGTTGTGGACCAGGAGCTCCTCCTCGGTGAGCAGGCAGGCGGCGAGGATCGGCAGAGCCGCGTTCTTGTTGCCCGCGGGCACGATCTCGCCCGACAGCGGGGCGCCACCTTGGATGACGAACTTCTCCACGGCGACTAGGGTAACCAGCCGCATGGCTGACGTTTCAAGGGACGATGCATGGCAGCTGGTGACCGAGTGGGTCAAGTCTCGTTCGCTCCGGGTGCACCTGCTCGGGGTCGAGGCGGCGATGCGCGCCTATGCCCGCAAGTGGGGCGACGACGAGGAGCTCTACGCGGTCACCGCGCTCGTCCACGACCTCGACTACGAGCGCTATCCGGACCTGGAGACGGGTCATCCGCGCCATGCCCTCGAGGAGCTGGAGAAGCGGGGCTATCCGCGAGAGGTGATCGACGCGGTCGCGGGCCACGCCGATTTCCTCGAGGTACCCCGGGAGACGCGGATGGCGAAGACCCTCTACGCGGTGGACGAGCTGTCGGGCTTCATCGCCGCTTGCGCCCTGGTCCGGCCAACCGGGATCGAGGGGATGAAGCCGAAGTCCGTGAAGAAGAAGCTGAAGCAGCCATCATTCGCCGCCGCCATCGACCGCGAGCAGGTGCAGCGCGGGATCGAGGAGCTCGGCGTCGATCCCGACGAGCACATGGCCCTGGTGATCGCGGCCCTCGCCGAGCACGCCGATGAGCTCGGCCTCGGGCCACGCGCGGAAGCAGAGAGCGGGGCGTGAGCCGCTGGCTGAAGATCGTTCTCGGCGTCCTCGCCGGGATCATCGTGCTGCTGGTGCTGAACGCGATCGCGGTCTCCCAGCAGACCGAGGACGCGGAGGTGGACGTCGACGGTGCTGAGCTGGTCGAGACCTCCTACGGCGCCCTCCAGGTGCTCGACGAGGGCGATCCACAGGACTCGCCGATAGTCCTGATCCACTGCTACACGTGCTCGATGAACTGGTGGGGCCAGCTGGCACCGATGCTGGAGACTGGCCACCGGGTGATTCGCGTCGACCTCCTCGGGCACGGCGGCTCCGACAAGCCTGGCGCCGGGTACGAGATCGAGAAACAGGCGAACGCGATCGCCGAGGCGCTCAACGAGCTCGGTGTCTCGGGAGCGACCGTCGTCGGCCACTCGCTCGGCGGCACCGTCGCCACCGCGCTCGCCGAACAGAGCCCTGCGCTGGTGACCAAGGTGGTGGTCGTCGACCAGGCGCCCGACAGCAGCTTCGACGACGAGTCCCTCACCCAGAAGCTCGGCTACGTGCCGGTGATCGGCCAGGCAATGGAGCGATTGGTCCAGATCGCCCCGAGCTCGCAGGTCCGCGACCAGTACGAGGACGTCTTCGCACCCGGCTTCAACATCGCCAGTGGTTTCGAGAACCCGGACGAGGTCGTCGACGACCTTCGGGAGATGACCTACACGGCGTTCGATGAGGCCGCCGGTGCGGGGGAGGACTACACCGATGAGCGGCCCCTGGACGAGCGCCTCCGGGGCCTGGAGCTGTCCCTACTGGTGATCTTCGGGGCCGAGGATCAGGTCTACGACGCGGACGAGGCGCTCGAGCGCTACGCCGAGATCCCTGGAGCCCAGACCCAGTTGATCGAGGGGGCCGGCCACTCCCCCAACGTCGAGAAGCCGGCGGAGGTAGCCCCCCTCATCCTCGCCTTCGTCGACCAGCCGAGCGCCGCCGAACAGGAGCAACAGCGCAGCGAGGCCGAGCAGCAGGCACAACAAGAGAAGGCCGCGGCTGCCGCCCGGCGGAAGGCGAAGGCGCAGGCCGCGAAGAAGAAGGCCGCCGCAGCGAAGAAGAAGGCCGGCCCCTAGACCCTAGACAAACGAAAGGGCCCAGTTTCCCAGGCCCTTCGTTTGCACTGAACTCCATCGCCCGAAGGCAACTTTGCTCTGTGCGGTAACCGCCAAGTTAGCGCGCGCAAAAGCGAAGTCAAGGGTGTGTGAACGAAGATTTCCGCACCTTGCGGATTTTCGCTAGACGAAGCGCTTGACGAAGTGGAGCGCCTTCTCCGCGACCTCGCGCCAGCCGCTATCGATCGTCAGCGAGTGGCCGCGGTTCGGGATCTTCTCGATCTCGGTGACGCTCTGGTTGCGCTTCTGCCGCTTGAAGGCGGCGTTGGCGATCGCCCAGGGGGCGGTGTGGTCCTTCTCGCCGTCGAGGATCAGCAGCGGCCCCCGCCCGGGGTTCTTCGGGTCGACCTTGGCCTCGGTGAATGGGTTCAGGTTGGCGTTCGCCATTTGCATCAGGGCCACCCCGGGCGCCGCCACGTGGTAGGTCTCGTAGAGCTGCTTCGCTTCCTCCTCGCTAAGGGCGTTCGCCCACCCGTACTTGAACTGATCCAGGGTGAGGGTGATCGCGCGGCCACGGTTGAACGGGTTCCGCAGCACCGGCCCCGCCGAGCGCAACGCGGAGACCGGCAGCGGCAGGACGCCGCGGAAGGGCCCGGGATCGATGGCAACGGACGCCGCGGACAGTCCGCGGTCCGCGATCATGTAGGTGAGCAACCCTCCGGTGGAGTGGCCCATCACCGCCGGCTTCTTGTTCAGCCCTTCGATCACCTCGGCGGTGTGATCGGCGATCTGCCCCAGTGTCTTCTTCGCGAAGACGTCGGGGTTGGCCCGCGCTTCCTCGACGGTCTCGGGGTCGTCCGGCCAGCTGGGAGTGACGGCCGCGTACCCGTTCTCCTCGAACAGCTGTGCCCAGCGGTCCCAGCTGCTCGGCAGCAGCCAGAGGCCGTGGATGAAGACAACGGGCGTGCGCCCGCTCGCGTTCGCCTGCTCGACCTGCTGAGCTTCCCGCTCGGTGATCGTCGCCATGTGTCTCCTCTGGTGGTGGCAGACGATCCTCCCACATGAAACGGGTCGCTCCTCGGGGTTCCCCTGCGGAGCGCCCTCGCATAAACGAAAGGGCCCAGTTTCCCGAGCCCTTCGTTTGAACTGAACTCCACCGGCCTTGCGACCAACTTCGTTCTGTTCGGTGCGGGCACCCTACCGGCGCCGGGGCCGAGGTCAAGGGATGTCGCGAACGCGAACCCGCAACCTGCGGGAACTTGGCCCTATTCGGGGGCCTGCTCGGGGCCCACCCTGGTGGCCAGCTCCGGATAGACCCGCACGAGGCCATCCCCGTCCAGCTCGAGCTCGCTGGTGAAGCCCTTGAACATGCCCTCGTCGGTGAACCGGACCACCGCCCCCTCCGCGTCCATCCGCACGTGCTCGTAGCGCTGCGCCGACACGTGCAGGGCCAGGTCGGGCACCGAGACCCAGGCCATCACGAACTCGGCCTCGCCCGGTCCCTGGTGCAGCTGGTGCCGCCGAAGCGGCATGAAGTTGGTCAGCGGGGAGAGCCCGAGGTCGCAGTCGAGAGAGTCCCCCAACCCGGCCGTGTCGCCGCCCGGCGCCGGGAGGTCCACCTGGGCCTCCCCGCTCTCCGCGCCATGGCATTGCCATGAGCCCTTGCCATCGTGAGTGAGGTCGAGCTCGCGCCGCCAGCCATCGCCGCTCACCTCGATCTCGAGCGAGCGGGTTACGAACCGCTGCGGCGCCTCCAAGCGATAGTTGAGCCGGTAGGGCAGGGGATCGAGCCCGATCTGGGTGCCGCGCGCCCCCACCCCATCCTCGATCAGGTGGACGTCCGCGGCCTCGGTGCGCCACTCGTCCAGCCCCCGCCAGATCAGCAGCCGCGGGGTGCTCACCGCCAACGGCCTCCGGCCTTCGCCCAGGCCTCCATGTGGTCGACCGAGCAGAAGGCGTCGGCGACCCGGTGCTCGCCGCGGTGGCGGACCAGGAGCACATGGACCTCGCCGAGCTCCGCCTCACAGTGCGAGCAGCGCAGCGTACCCTGGTCAAGCGCCTGTGGCTCGGTAAAGGCGCCAGCGTCCCAGTGGGCACCCTGGATCGACCAGGGGATCAGGTGCTCAAGCCTGCAGAAGACGGCGCGGCGCTCGCCGGTAGATCTGGCCGCGGTGTTTGTGGCGGCCGACAGGAGGTAGGCGCGGTAGCCATCGTCGTGCTCGACCTCGGCGCCGCACCAGGTGCAGGACTCCGCGGTCACCGGCCCCGCGAAGCCGTCGAGTAGGCTCGGCGCGCCATGGCCGGGCTGAGGATAGTCGTGCTCGAAGGCGATCAGACCGGGCAGGAGCTGCTGGAGGAGGCGCTGCGGGTCCTCGCCCCCGGCGTCCTCGGGCTCGACCTGAGCCTGGAGCGCTTCGACCTCTCGCTGGAGAGCCGCCGCCGGACGAAGAACGAGGTCTGCACCGAGGCGGCCCGGGCGATGGTCGAGGCGGGTTTCGGAATCAAGGCGGCGACGATCACCCCCGAGGGCGCCGACGACGTCGGCAGTCCCAACCGCCTGATCCGGGAGGCGATCGACGGCAAGGTGATCGTCCGCACCGGACGGCGGATCCCGGGAGTGAGCCCAGTCGCCGGCATCCACCACCCGATCTCGATCGTCCGGATGGCGGTCGAGGACGCCTACGGCGCCGAGGAGTCGCGCCGGGCCGAGGACGGCGACGAGGTCGCCGAGCGCACCGAGCTCATCCACCGCTCCAACTGCCGGGCGGTCGCCGAGTACGCCTTCCGGACCGCCCAGCAGATCTCCGGACGGGTCTACGGCGGCCCGAAATGGACGGTGAGCCCGGTTTACGAGGGGATGCTGAAAGAGGAGATGGACGCGGCCGCCGAGTGCCACCCCGAGATCCCCTACGAGCCCCTGCTGATCGACGCCACCTATGCGGGACTCCTCACCGGGAGGGCGAGCGAGCCGCTGGTGATCCCCTGCCTCAACCGCGACGGCGACCTGCTCTCCGACCTGGTGCTGCCGCTCTATGGCTCGATCGCGGGAGCCGAGTCGGTTCTGCTCGCCCTGGACGCCGATCTCACGACCAAGGTGGCGATGGCGGAGGCGCCGCACGGCACCGCGCCGACGCTCGAGGGCAAGGACATCGCCAATCCGATGGCGATGATTCTCGCCGGCGCGGCGGTCCTTCACTACGCCGGCGAGACCGGAGTCGAGGGAGCCGGGCGCGCCTCCTCCGCGATCTACGAGGCTGTGATGGACGCCGCGGCGGCGGGAATCCGCACCCCCGACCTGAAGGGACACGCCACCACAACCGAGTTCACCGACGCGGTGATCGAGCGCCTCCGGGAGGGTCCCGCGTGACGATCGACGTATGGATGCAGCACCCGACCCTGCGGCTCTTCCGGCACGAGATGCTCGCAACGCTGCTCCGCTGGACCCATCAGGAGGCTCCCGAACAGGAGCTCCCGGTCGAGGTGACGATCGAGGCGATGGACTCCGGCGGAGTCAACCTCGGTTTGACCAGCGCCTGGCACGCGCCCGAAGGGCCGCTGATCTCGAACGACGAGGTGGCGAGCTTCGTCAGGGGCCATCCCGATCGTCTGGCAGGGGTGGCGGCCGTGGACCTGAACGATCCGGTCGGCGCCGTCAGGGAACTGCGTCGTTGCGTCAGGGAGCTGGGCTTCAAGGGGCTTCGGGTGGTTCCCTGGCTCTGGGGGCTGCCGCCCGACGACCGCCGCTATTACCCCCTGTTCGTCGAGTGCGTGGAGCTGGGCGTTCCGTTCTGCACCCAGGTGGGGCACACCGGCCCCCTGCGGAGCTCAGAGCCCGGCCGTCCGATCCCCTACCTGGACCGGGTGGCGCTGGACTTCCCCGATCTGGTGATCGTCGCCGGGCACATCGGCTATCCCTGGACTGAGGAGATGGTCGCCCTCGCCCGCAAGTACCCGAACGTCTACATCGACACCTCGGCGTACACAACCAAGCGCTATCCGCCGGAGCTGGTCGCCTTCCTGCGGAAGGACGGCCGCGACAAGGTCATGTTCGGCACCAACTACCCGATGATCACTGCCCAGAAGGCGCTGGAGGACCTCGACCGGCTCGAGCTCGACGACGAGGCGCGGGAGCTCTTCCTCAGCGGCAACGCCCGCCGGGTCTTCGATCTGCCCTAGCTCAACTCGCCGGCTCGAAGTCCATGCGGCCCTCGAGGCGCTGGTCGGCCTCGGGGCGGGTGAGCTCATAGAGCGCCAGCCGCTGGCCGCCCGGGGTACGCAGCGCGGCGGCGGGTCCGTGCGGGAACCCGAAGCGCATCTCGATCGTGGCGCCGAGGCGTTCCAGCTCGGCCAGCGCCGAATCCAGTTCGTCCACCCGGTGGACCAGGACCGGAGCCTCGCCCTCGAGATGGCCGGCGAGCAGCAGGCGCGGGCCGCCCTCGGACAGCCTCACTTGGGCGACCCGGGTGCCAAAGGCCTCGATCGCGAAGACAATCTCGGCGCCCAGGACATCTCGGTAGTAGGCCAAGTCTCGCGCCACGTCGGTGCTTGGCATGTAGAGGAAGTCGAACGACGTGATCGGGCTCGAGTTGTCCTCCCTGTCGGCCATCGAGCGGAAGCTACAAGTTCATGCCCACTTGAAGTCAAGGGTCAGACAATAGGGCCCTCGCTGGGTGGCGCCAGCTCCTCCTCGTCGACCACCCGAATCCAGCGAGTGATCAGGCCGTCCTCGATCACGAAGGCGGTCTTCGCCGTTTCGCCCACACCCATTCCGCACTCGCCGGCGCCCGGTCGCTCGGTGAGTTCGAAGGTCGCGATCGTGAAGCGGCCGTGCTCCTCGGCAGCCGTCAGCTCGGCCCCGCAGGGGAGCGAGGCGTTGAAGGCGCGAACCTGGCCGCGGGTCCTGAGCTGGACTGGGGCGGTGCCGTTCTGGGCGAAGCTGGGGAGCTGGAAGTGATCGGCCGCCGCCTCGAGATCGCCGCCCCGGAGGTCTTCCGCCCAGTCCCTGATCACCTCGGTCGCCTCAGGATCGGCCCCGCCCGGGATCTCTTCCGAATCAGGGGGGCCGTCGTCACCGCCCCCGCAGCCGAGAGCGGCCGCGGCGATCGCCCCCGCGGCGATCAGGGTGAGGGCCGGCGCTCTCAGTCGCGGCCGTCCCGGCGCTCGGAGCGCTGGCGCGCGGCGAGCATGCGCTCGAGTTAGGCGGACTTCTCGGCGCGGCGCCGGTGCTGCTTTGCCTCATCCGGCGTCACGGACTGGCCAACGGCTCGATGCTCCTCGGTTGTTCGCTCGTGCTGGAGGTGGCGCAGCTCCTCGGTGCTTGGCTCGTGGCGCTTGGCCATCGCACGAGAGTAACCCGATTGGCCTGCTCGCTGCGGATTTCCGGGAGGGCGAGGGCGACGCAGCGCCCACGCCAGGGAGGCCACGACGCCGCTCCTCAGGCGGTCCGGTGGATCGAGGATCGCTTCCAAGGTCGGCCAGCGCCCTCCACCTGCTGAGATCCGGCGTTTCTGGCGCATTTCCCTTGACTAGCCGGCGACGGTGTACGAACATACGTTCGATGCCCGTCGCATGCGCCCTCGCCCCCCGATTAAGGCTGCTGACCGCCCTCGGCGATCGCCGCGAGGTGCTGAAGGGCCCCACAGCGCTCGCCCCCGAGCCCGGCGCGGCGCAGCTAGTCGGCGAGGTCTCCCCGGCGGCCGAGCGCTTCGGGGTGCGGGCGGGGATGCGGCTGGGCGGGGCGCTCTCCCGCTGCCCCGAGCTGGCCCTCGTCCCCCCCGACCCCGAGCGGGCCGAGCGCGCCTGGGAGCGGGCGCTGCGCGGACTCGAGACCGGCCTCGGCGCCGAGGTGGAGTCCGAGCGCCCGGGCGAGGCCTTCTTCGACGCCGGCGGGCTGCGCCGGCTCTGGGGCGGGATCGACGGGGTGCTGGCGAGGGCGCGGAGGGCGGCCGGAATGCCGGTGCGGTT
>JBOGZE010000173.1:0-4195 GCA_050697055.1 Solirubrobacterales bacterium | reverse complement strand
AACCGGGGGCGTACGCGAATCCGGCCCCTGGCCTGCCGGCGGCAGACGGCCATGCCACGGCGCGTGTCGGCCTGGCGCCGCTCGTGTTCGTCGCTGATTGCCTGCCGGTGGCGCTGGCGGGGCCCGGGGGCGTGGCGATGATCCACTGCGGCTGGCGCGGCCTGGCGGCGGGGATCGTCGAGCGCGGCGTCGAAGAGGTAGAGGCGCGAGCGGCGGCCGTCGGCCCCGGGATCGGCCCCTGCTGCTACGAGGTGGGGGAGGATGTGCTGGCGGAGTTCTCAGAGCTCGATGGGGTCGCCTCCGGCCGGATGCTCGACCTGACCGCGGCCGCGCGACAACTGCTGGAGCGCGCCGGGGTCGGCTCGATCGCGTCAGCCGACCTCTGCACCAGCTGCAACCCGGAGCTTCTCTTCTCGCATCGCCGCGACGGTGAGCGAACGGGGCGCCAGGCCGGCCTCGTATGGAAGGAAGGAGCGTGAGCGGTGGCGGTCCCCGATGAAACGGGTGGCTCCTCGGCTCATGAAACGGGTGGCTCCTCACGGAGCCCCCTCGAATCTGCGGAGCCCCCTCGCATAACCGGCCTCGATCCCGACCGCGTCCGCGCGAACCTGGAGCGGATCCGCGAGCAGGCCGGCGCCGAGGTCGAGATCCTCGCCGCGACCAAGTACGTCCCCACCGAGGAGATGGGCGCCCTCGCCGAGGCGGGAATCACCCTGGTCGGGGAGAACCGCCTGCAGGACCTGGAGGCGAAGCGGGCGCGCTGGGCCGGGGCCTTTCAGTGGGACTTCATCGGCAACCTGCAGAGCCGCAAGGTGAAGGGGATCGTGCCCCTGGTGCGACTGATCCACTCGCTGGCCAGCGAGTCGGCCCTGGAGCAGCTCGGCAAGCACGGCACGGCCGAGACCGAGGTGCTGGTCGAGGTGAACGTCGCCGGCGAGCAGAGCAAGGGCGGGATCGAGCCCGAGGCCCTCGGGAACTTCATCGCCCGCTGCCCGGTGCGAGTGGTCGGATTGATGACGATGCCACCGTTCGCCGAGCGCCCCAAGGACTCCCGGCCGCATTTCTCCCGCCTGGCCGAGCTCGCCGCCGAGCACGGGCTCGAGCGCCTCTCGATGGGCACCAGCCAGGACTGGCAGGTGGCGGTCGAGGAGGGGGCGACGATCATCCGCCTCGGTTCGGTCCTCTACGCCTGACTCGGTGCCTCGGGAAGGGTGCGATTCTTCATAATCCGGGAAGAGGAATAACGACTGGAAAGCCGAATCTGACGCGTAATGGCCCTTAGGGACACATGGCGACGCTCGTTGGAGTACTTCGGCCTCGTTGAGGGCGACTACATCGAGGAGGGGGAGTACGTCGACGAGGGCGACACCGGCCAGGAGATGGCCCTCGACGAGACCGCGGCGGCCCCACGCGAGGCCCCGCCCTCCAGAGGCGCGCGTGGCCGGCGGGGCCGCCCGGACGATATCGACGACATATTCGGCGAGGGCGAGCCGGAGCCACGACAGCGTGGGGGCCGCCTGCGCTCGATCGGTGGGCGCCGGTCGGAGCCCGACGAGGAGATGCCGATGGCCCCGCGCCGGGGCAACGGCGGCTCAGGCTTCTCCATGCACGTGGTCACCCCGCGGAGCTTCAACGACGCCCAGCAGGTGGCCGACGAGTTCAAGCGCTCGAAGCCGGTGATCATCAACCTGCAGAGCACCGATCGCGAGCTCTCCAAGCGACTGATCGACTTCGCCTCCGGGATGACCTACGCCCTCGGCGGCGGCATGCAGCGGATCGCCCAGGGCATCTTCCTGCTGACCCCTCAGAACGTCGAGGTCTCGGCCGAGGAGAAGGCCCGGATCCTCGAGGGCGGCTTTTTCAACCAGAGTTAGCGCCAGGGCCGCGGATAGAGTTCCCCGGCATGAAGCTCGGGTTCGTCGGTGCCGGCAATATGGCGACGGGGATCGCGCGCGGCCTGGCGGCCGCCCGAGAGGAGCCGGGTGCACCCGAGGCGATGCTGTTCGCCGATGCCGAGCACGATCGGGCGCAAGAGCTCGCTCAGGAAGTCGGCGGAGCAGCCGTCGACTCGAATCGTGGTCTGGCCGAGGAGGCCGACCTGGTGGTCCTCGCGGTCAAGCCCGGCGTGCTCGATGCGGTCGCCTCGGACCTGGTCCAGGCGGGAGCACCGGTCGTCTCGATTCTCGCCGGCACCTCGCTGGAGCGGTTGGCCGAGGCGCTGCCGGGCCTCGAACTCGTTCGGGTGATGCCGAACCTCGGCGCCCAGCTGCGCCAGGCCGTCCTCTGCGTCACCTTCCCGGACGACCTCCCGGACGAGCTGCGGCGGCGGGTGACCGAGCTGCTCGCGCTCCTCGGCGATGTGATCGAGATCGACGAGGACCTGATCGACGCTGCAACCGCTTTGATGGGATGCTCGCCCGGTTATCTCGCACTGATGGCGGAGGTCCTGGTCGAGGAGGGGGTCAGGGAGGGCCTGACCGAGGACCAGGCGATCCGGATGGTGGCGCGGTCAATGGCTGCGACGGGCGGCCTGCTCGACCTGCACAAGCCCGCCGCGTTGAAGCAGGCAGTGGCGTCGCCCGGTGGCATGACCGAGGCTGGCTTGGACGCACTCGAGGAGCGCTCGATCCGCCCGGCGCTTCGGGCGGCAGTCGACGCGTCCCTGGCGAGGGTGCGAGGGTGAGGCGATGAGCTTGGAGCCTCTGCTCGCGATCGGCCGGTCCGAGATCGCCGACTACGTTGACGCGCTGTTCCTCGTTTACATCATCCTCATCTTCATCAACGTGCTGCTCTCGTGGTTCCAACGGATCCCCTACAACCGCGTCCTCTACGGGGTGATCGACTTCATCCACGACACCACCAACCCCTATCTGAACCTCTTCCGCCGCTTCCTGCCGCCGCTCGGCGGGGGCGGCTTCCGGATCGACATCAGCCCCATCCTGGGGATATTCGTGCTCTTCATCCTCCGGGCGGTGGTGGTCGGCCTGATCGAGGGTTGAACCGCGCGCTCGCCGCCCTGCCGCCGGCGCTCGCCGCCTGCGGCGCCGTGGTGGCCATCGATCAGGGGAGCAAAGCCCTGGCGACCTCGCTGGTCGCGCGCGGGGACCGCGAGGAGGTGCTGCCCTTCCTCGCCTTCCAGAACACCCGTAACCGAGGCGTCGCCTTCGGGCTCGCCGGGGATGTCTCGGCGCCGCTGATCGGCGTGATGCTGGTCGGCCTGCTCGCCCTACTGGTCTTTCTCGCCGCCCGGGCGTCGCACGGCACCGCCCTCTGGCTGGCGGCGGGGCTTCTGGTCGGCGGCGCTCTCGGGAATCTCGCCGACCGGGTGCGCGACGGCGCGGTCACCGACTTCATCGACCTGCCGCTGTGGCCGACCTTCAACCTCGCCGACCTCGCAATCGTCGCCGGGGTCTTCCTCCTGGTGCTCGCCGTCGACGAGCGGGCGAGCCCCGATTGAAGCTCCCGGACTTCGTCATCTACGCCGACGAGGCGCTCCTGGTGGTCGACAAGCCCGCCGGCCTGGTCGTCCACCCCGCGCCCTCCCATCGCGGCGAGACCCTGGTCGAGCTGCTCGGCGGCCTCGTGGGCGGGGGGGAGGGCGCGCGGCCGGGGGTCGTCCACCGGCTCGACAAGGACACCTCGGGCCTGATGATCGTCGCCCGCGACGAGGCCTCACACCGGGCGCTGGCGGCGCAGATCAAGCGCCGGGAGGTGGTCCGCGAGTACCTGGCGCTGGTCGAGGGGGCGCTGGACGCCCGCAGCGGCACGATCGACGCCCCCTTGGGCCGGGACCGCCGCCGGCGCACCCGGCGGGCCGTGCGGGGGGCGGGGGAGCGAGAGGCGCGCACCCATTTCGAGGTGATCGATGTCCTGCCCGCCGACACCCTGGTGCGGGCACGGCTGGAGACGGGGCGCACCCACCAGATCCGCGTCCACTTCGCGGCGATCGGCCATCCGGTCGCCGGCGACCCCGAATACGGCGCAAAGGGCCGCCATGGCCTCTCCCGCCAGTTCCTCCACTCCGCCCACCTCAGCTTCCGCCACCCAACGACCGGCGAGCAATTGACGTTCGAGTCCTCGCTGCCGGAGGACCTGGAGTCCGCGCTAGCAACAGCGAGGGCCAGCTAGGCGTCTCCCGCGGGTGGCGACGCGGGGGGCCCCATCCGAGGACGCATCCGCGCCCGCAGGATGGGGG
>JBOGZE010000172.1:0-4447 GCA_050697055.1 Solirubrobacterales bacterium | reverse complement strand
CCGCAGGTCCGGCCTCCGCGCCCGGCGCCGGGCGCATCCAGACGGCGGCGATCACCCGCAGGTAGTAGACGAGCGAGACCATCGAGCCGACGACGATCACCACTCCCAGCCAGGTGTAGTCGCCCTCCACGGTCGCCTCGATCAAGAAGAGCTTGCCCATGAAGCCCGAGGTGCCCGGGAGGCCGGCGAGCGCCAGCATCCCGATCGTCAGCGGCCAGGCGAGCAGCGGCTTCGAGCGGCCGATCCCGGCAAGCGCGTCGATATCGTCGCCGAGCTCGGTCTCCCGCTCGCGGGCGACGATCACCATGAAGATCGCCAGGTTCATCAGGCAGTAGGCGGCGAGGTAGAAGACCAGCGCCTCGAGCCCGGTCGCGGTGGCGATCACGATCCCGGCGAGCATGTAACCGGCCTGGGCGATCCCCGAGTAGCCGAGCAGCCGCTTGAGCGAGTCCTGGCCGAGGGCGCCGAGGTTGCCGACGACGATCGAGGCCACTGCGAGCACCGCGAGCGCCGGCTGCCAGTCGTCGAGCAGGGGCCCGAGCGCGACCTCGAAGAGGCGTGCAAGGGCGATGAAGGCGGCGGCCTTGGTGGCGACCGACATGAAGGCGGTCACCGGGGTGGGAGCGCCCTGGTAGACGTCCGGCGTCCACTGGTGGACGGGGGCGAGCGAGACCTTGAAGGCGAGCCCGGTGGCCGCCATCGCGGTCCCGATCAGGATCAGGGTGTCGTCGGCCTGGCCGCCGGGGCCGAGCGCCTCGGCGATCCGGGAGTAGTCGGTCGAGCCGGCGCCTCCGTAGAGCAGGGCGAAGCCGTAGAGGACGGTGGCGGAGCCGAGCGAGCCGATCACCAGGTACTTGAGCCCCGACTCCAGCGAGGCCTCCTCGCGGACCGCGGAGGCGCAGAGGATGTAGAGGGGGATCGAGAGCAGCTCGAGGCCGACGAAGAAGCTGACCAGGTTCTGCGCCTCGGCCAGCAGGGTCATCCCGAGGACCGAGCCGAGCAGTAGCGAGTAGAAGGCGCCGTGCCCCGCCTGTTCGGCGGCCGGCTCGCGGATCGAGAGGACGACGACGACCGCCGCCGTCAGGATCGCGATCAGCACCGCGGCGAGGCCGAAGGAGTCGAGCCGCAGCGCCCCCGCGACCAGGTCCGCCTGCTCTCCCCACTGCCAGATCGACAGCCCGGCGGCGGTGGCAAGCGTCACCAGGGTGAGGCCGGCGATCTCGAAGCGGCCAATCCGGGGGAGGAGCCCGACCAGAAGCACCACGCAGAGCCCCGCGGTCAGGGCGATGATCGGGGAGAGGCCCGCGTAGTCGATCTCGGGGGCGTTGAAGGTCATCGCCGCGCGACCTCCGTACCCTGCGGCTGGCTCACCTCGGCGAGCTGGGCGTTGACGGAGTCATCGCTCCGGCCGAGGATCAGTCCCGGATAGAAGGCGAGGGCGACGATGCAGGCGATCAGGGCGCCGATCACGGTCCCTTCGCGCCAGCCGATCTCGCGAGACTCGACGTCGTCGCGCTTACGGTTGTGCATCGCATGCTGGAAGAGGCGAAGCGCGTAGTAGGCCGCGATCGCGATCGCGATCGCCGCGATCAGGGCGAAGACGATCTTCTCCTGGAAGATCCCGTTGAGGATGAAGAACTCGCCGATGAAGTTGGAGGAGCCGGGGATCGCCAGCAGCGCCATCATCACGATCAGGAGGAAGGCCGCGAGCACCGGGGCCCGCAGCGCCAGCCCCCCCATCCGGGTGATGTCCTCGGTGCCCGCCCGCTCCACCAGGATCACGCAGATCAGCAGCAGGGGCGCGATCACGATCCCGTGGTTGACCATTTGGAGGACGGCGCCGTCGGCCCCATCGGGGCGGAGGCTGAAGATCCCGAGGGTGATGAAGCCCAGCTGGGCGACCGAGGAGTAGCCGGCGACCAGGCGGGCGTTCGTCTGGGTGAAGGCCATCGCCGAGCCGTAGAGGATCGAGGCGAGGGCGATCAGCAGGATCACCTCCTGGAAGTGGGTGGTGGCGTCCGGGAAGATCGGCAGTACCACCCGGAGAAAGCCGTAGGCGGCGACCTTGGAGAGCACCGCCCCGAAGACCGCCAGCGCCGGCAGCGGCGCCACCCGGTAGGCGTCGGGCATCCAGCCGTGCAGCGGGAAGGCCGGCATCTTCACCAGGAAGGCGGCGGCGAAGAACCAGAAGATCCAGTACTGGCTGCCGGAGCCGAGGGGATTGGCCCGGAGCTCGGCCATCGAGAAGCTGAGCTGACCGCCGTCGGCGGTGAGGATGCCGGTGGCGATCGCGCCGACCAGCATCAGCAGCGAGCCGACCAGGGTGTAGACGATCATCTTGATCACCGCCCGGGTGGGGGTGACCGTCCCCTCGCCGCCGGGCCCCTCCCCCTCGCTCTTCGTTCCCCAGGCCCCGAAGAGGAAGTAGAACGGGATCAGCATCAGATCGAAGAAGAGGACGAAGAGGATCAGGTCCTGGGCGAGGAAGGCGCCGAGGGTGGCGGTCTCGGCGAGACCGAGCATCAGGAAGTAGGTGCGGGGGCGCTCCGGGGTGCGGGCCGTCCCCCACGCGGTCGCCGCCAGCCAGACGACAGAGGTCAGGGCGACCAGGAAGAGGCTGATCCCGTCGACCCCGAGCTGGTAGCGGACGCCGAGGTCAGGGATCCAGCTCTCGTCGACCGTGTGCTGGATCCCGAGCGCCGGATCGAAGCGCGAGATCACCCAGATCACCACGCCCAGCCGGGCGACCCCGGCAAGCAGCGGCGGCAGCGGCACCAGCCGCTGGGGCATCGCGCAGGCGAGCAGCCCGGCGGCGAGCGGCATCCAGAGGAGGATCTGGATCACAGTCTGCTCCTGTCCACTGACGCCTCCATCAGCTCTGGATCAGGAAGTAGAGGGCAAGGCCGGCGAAGCCGGTGACCAGGAGCAGCGCGTAGGAGCGCAGGTAGCCCGACTGGGCGCCGCGGACCGCGGCGTTGGCGCCGCGGGCGACTCCGGTCGCCCCGTCGACCAGGCCCTGGACCACGTAGCGCTCGAAGGTCGAGTTGGCCCACATCCCGACGGCCAGCGCCGGCCGCACGATCAGGATGTCGATCGCCTCGTCGAAGTACCACTTGCGCTCGAGGAAGTCGTGCAACCAGGGGAGGCGCCGGGTGAGCGCCGCGGTGGTCCCGGGCGCCCGCAGGTACATGTAGGCGGCGGTCGCGATCCCGAGGATCGAGATCGCCCCGCCGATCGCCAGCCCCCGCCAGGCGGCCGAGGTGCTCGGCCCCTGCTCGTAGAGGCTCGAGTCCTCGAAGGAGCCGTGGAGGAAGCGGTGGACGACGTCGTCGACGCCCGGGATCTGAACCGCCCCCGCGAACAGGGCACCGATGCCTAGCAGGCTCATTGCGATCTTCATCGGCCACTCCCGCTCGGCGATCTGGTGGGAGGGGCCGGGGAAGCCGACGTCGGTGTCCTCGGGCTCGCCGGTGATGGGGTTGGCCGGCTCGGCGTGGTGGATCTGCCCGGATTCCAGCTCCCGCGCCTCCGGACAGGGCTCGCGGAAGACCACCCGGAAGCCGATCCGGAAGGCATAGAAGGCGGTGAGCAGCGCCCCGATGTAGCCCCCGATCGTGAAGATCAGGTAGAAGCCGCCGCGGTAGGCGGCGAAGTCGAGGATCTCGTCCTTGGAGAACCAGCCAGAGGTGAGCGGGAAGGCGGCGAGGGCGAGGGCGCCGATCAGCAGCATCGCCGAGGTGAAGGGCATCGCCCGGCGAAAGCCGCCCATCAGGTCGATGTTCTGGCGGTTCGCCATCGCCCCGATCACGGAGCCGGCCGCCATGAACAGAAGGGCCTTGAAGAAGGCATGGGTGAGGAGATGAAAGAGCCCGGCGCTGTAGGCGCCGATCCCTACCCCGACGACCATGTAGCCGATCTGGCTCATCGTTGAGTAGGCGATGATCCGCTTCAGGTCAGTGACCACCAGGGCGATCGTCGCCGCGATCAGGAGCGTCGCCAGGCCGATGAACGCGGCAACGTCGGCGGCGGTGAGGGCGATCTCGAAGACCGGGTGGAAGCGGGCGATCAGATAGACGCCGGCCGTGACCATGGTGGCGGCATGGATCAGCGCCGAGACCGGGGTGGGGCCCTCCATCGCGTCGGGAAGCCAGGTGTGGAGGGGGACCTGGGCGGACTTGGCGAAGGCGCCGACCAGCAGCAGCAGCCCGATCGCCACCACCACCCCCTCGTTGGTGTCGAAGCTCTGTGGCGCTCGCTCGAAGATCGCCAGCAGGTCGAAGGTGCCGAGCTCGCGGAAGATGAAGAGGGCGGCGATGACCAGGCCGACGTCGCCGACCACGTTAATGACGAAGGCCTTCATCCCGGCGGCGACCGCGGTTCCGCGCCGGTACCAGAAGCTGATCAGGGCGTAGGAGGCGAAGCCGACGAAGGCCCAGCCGACGATCAG
>JBOGZE010000171.1:0-3501 GCA_050697055.1 Solirubrobacterales bacterium | reverse complement strand
CGGCTGCCCTGGCCGTCCTGGCCGCAGCGCTGGCGTTGGCGGCATGCGGCAGCGACGACAACGACAGCGAGGGTAGCTCCAACGCGGGCCTCCCGCAGGGAAGCGAGCCTGTGGACCTGAATCCGGCGGACTTCACGACCGAGATCGACAACCCCTACTGGCCGATGACCCCGGGCAGCCGCTGGGTCTACAAGGAGACCGACAAAAAGGGGACCGGGCAGGAGGTCGAGGTGACAGTCACCGACCAGACCAAGACGATCGCCAACGGGATCGAGGCCCGCGTCGTCCACGACGTGGTCAGCGAGGAAGGCGAGCCGGTGGAGGTCACCGATGACTGGTACGCCCAGGACTCGGCCGGCAACGTCTGGTACCTGGGCGAGGACACCGCGGAGTACGAGAACGGCAAGGTGGTCTCGAGGGAGGGCTCCTTCGAGGCCGGCGTCGACGGCGCCCAGCCCGGGATCGCGGTGCCCGCCGATCCCGAGGTGGGCCTCGCCTACCGCCAGGAGTACTACGCGGGACAGGCCGAGGACAAGGCCAAGGTTCTCAGCCTCGACGCGAAGGCGAGCGTGCCGTTCGGAACCTTCGACGGTGTGCTGCAGACGGAGGACACCAACCCGCTGAGCAAACCCAAACCGGAGGTGGAGCACAAGTTCTACGCCCGGGACGTCGGCCCGGTGCTGGCGCTCGGCGTTTCCGGCGGGGGCGGCCGCGACGAGCTGGTCAGCTACGCGAACTAGGCGCTCGGCTCAGTCAGCGCCGCAGCATTCGCCGCGCCGGACGAGGTAGGTCCCGTCCGGCGCGGTGAGCTCCACGACGAATCCGTGGGCCTCGAGGATCTCGATCGCGCAAGGGACGTGGACGATCGCTGCGGTCACATCCAGCGCCTCGAGAGGGATCGTAAGGTCTGCCTGCAAACCCCTGACGATCGCGTAGTTGTCGTGCAGCTGCCCCTCGGTGTAGTGCTCGAGCCGCCCGTCGATCGCCACCGGAGTGTCGGGCTCGCGCCAGAGCATGTAGGAGGCGGTGCCGGCGTAGGTGGCGATCCTGCCGGTCTTCGGGGGATGGTCGATCGCGTACTCGACTGCTGGGGCGCGCAGCTGGGGCTGGGCCTGGGCCGGCCCGAGGACCGCTGCCCAGGTGAGCACCGCCCCGATCGCCGCGGTGGCGGCGATGGCGATCGGGGCGCGCAGCCTCTGCTCGGCCCGGTTGGGAGCCGCCCACGCGACCTGGAAGGCGAGGGCTGGGGCCACGAAGATCATGTTCCGCATGGAGAAGCCGGCGAAGGCGACGAACCCGAGCGCCACCAGCAGGGGCGCGATCTGCCTCGGCCGCGGTGAGCGCCACCAGAGCCAGGCGGCAAAGAGGGCGCAGACTCCCAGGTAGCCCATCGCCGGCACCGACTGCAGCGCCGACTGCCACTCGGTCGAGGCGAACCTGATCGCCGGGTTGCTGAAGCTCTGGAAGTAGGCCCAGATCTGGGCGCCGAGAGGGGTCGCAAGGCTTGCGATCGTCGCCCCCAGGACCCCCGCCAGGGCGAGTAGCCCCACGCGGTGGGAGGCGACCACGCCGCTCAGCCCCCGGAAGCGATCGACGGCGAGCCCGACGCTGACCAGGGCGATCAGCAGCAGCCCGGCGACGAAGCCGCCGTGGAGGTTCGCCCAAACGGCGAACAGGGCGGCGATCGCCGCAAGGGCCAGCCGCGGCTGAGCGCCCAGGCCACCGTCGCGCAGGGGCACCCGCCAGACCGCGAGGATGAGGATGACCAGCAGCGAGAAGGCCATCACAGTGAACCCCGCCGCCCGCGGGTGAATCACGGCCAGCATCCCCGGGAAGTAGAGCGCGGCGATGGCCAAGAGCATCCAGGGGCCCTTCCGCCGGCAGGCCCACAGGAGCAGGCCGAGGGGAATCGCCAGCAGCAGCGCGTAGACGATCGAGATCCCGGTCAGTCCCACCGCCCAGCCCGCCCAGAAGAAGAGAAGCTGGGAGAGCCACTGCTGGTTCAGCCATTCCTGGCCCTGGGCGGCGGTGGGGAAGGGGTCGTGGCTGACCATTCCGTGCTCGGCGATGAACCGCCCGGTGAACAGGTCCATGTACATGTCCCCGCCGAGTCCGCGGTCGACGCAGAGGACCAGCGCAGCGATGAGAAGCGTCAGCGACGCGACCAGGATCAGGGGGCGCCGCCCTGTTGATGGTCTTGGCATGGGAGGGGGGGAACGGCCCGGTTGCCGGAAGGGACCGGCCGGGCACTCTAACCGCCGAGGCGGACCCGGCGCTGATCTAGTCCGGGAGGCCCGAGGCTTCAAGTTCTACAAGCTCTATTCGCGAGCGGCGGCCTTTTCGGACCAGTAGTCGGTATTGAGCGCGACGGCAGGGCGCCTAGCCTCTGTGCATGGCTCGGGCTTCTGGCGCTCCAGGCTCTTCGGGCTGATCGGGGTCTTCGTCGTCGCCGGGGTGACGATCGCGATCGCGCTCACCGACGATGCCCGGCTACTCGGCGCGCCTGTGCGGCCCGCTGGTTCTGAACGGAAAGCGTCATCAGCGCACGGTCAGCGTCACTCAGGAGGAGGGGGTGAGCGAGGTGACCGTGAAGGGCACGGTGCCGGCCTTCGAAGCGAAGGCGAGGGACGGGAGGATCCGGCCCGTCGATGGGGCGCCCGCAGAGGTCGGCGCGGCGCTCGGCGAGGTCGCCAACTCGACCCGCTGGCAGGGGGTCAGCGTCAGCGGCGGCCGCGACGGTGTCACCGTCCGCCGCAAGAGCGATCTCACCGACTGGCTCTGCGATCTGTGGCTGGCCGAGCTCCTCGCCCAGAAACTGTGACGCTGGCTGTGACGGGAAGTAGCCGGCGGCAGGGGCTGAGAACCGGCCCACGGGAACCCTGTCCAATTCCCGTGTGCCGGTCCCCTATCTGCAGCGCTCTTGTACCCCTCGTACGGCCCTAAATCGTCCACCAGCATACTAACTTTTTAGGTCCCTGATATTCGGTAGCCGGGTAGCGGTCCGTGGCGCCGTTCTGTCGTGCAGCTGTGCGACATACGTTCGTCAGCCGGAGGCAGGCAACTGGTGGGTTCATGGCCTGGTACATAAGCCTTAAGACTGGCCCTCCGTGCGCTGACTGCGGCAGAGTTCCATCACGCGGCAATGCAGTGGGATCACCTGCCAGGTCAGGTCAAGATGGCGGCCTTGGGGCACCTACGAAGCGTGGTAGTTTCGGGCGCCCGATTGAGTCTCACTGCTTGCTGAACACCTACCGTATGAGCTATCGGCCGAGCCCCCGTAGCTCAGCCGGATAGAGCGGGGGATTTCTAATCCCCAGGTCGGAGGTTCGAGTCCTCCCGGGGGCGTTTCCTCAGTCGTGTCTGCGCACGGTAGATTGGGAGTGACCTGGTGGGCGTAGCTCAGTTGGTAGAGCTCCTGGTTGTGGTCCAGGCGGTCGCCGGTTCGAGTCCGGTCGCTCACCCTTCGATAACCGGCGCATTGCTGCGTCATCGGGCCAGGGC
>JBOGZE010000170.1:0-2978 GCA_050697055.1 Solirubrobacterales bacterium | reverse complement strand
GGCCGCGGGAGCGGAGCGGCGGATCGCCGATTGCTTCCACATGGTCGCGGGGACCTCGACCGGCGGTCTGCTCGCGATCGGAGTCACCGCACCGGGCCCCGAGCGGCCCGGCCACCCGCGGTTGAGCGGCTCCGACCTGGTTGACCTCTACATGGACGAGGGCCCGACGATCTTCGGCGACACCCTGCACAAGGTCCTCTCGCTGTGGGGATGGATCCGCCCCAAGCACTCGCCCAGGCGACTCGAGGACGCCCTCCGGCGGCGATTCGGCGAGAGCCGCCTTCGGGACGCCCTCCGGGAGCTGGTCGTCACCTCCTACGACATGCACGAGCCCGGGCCGCACTTTTTCAAGCGCTGGCGGGCGCGCGAGCTGCCCGATCGCGACGCCCCGCTGGTGGAAGTCGGGCTCGCAACCTCGGCGGCGCCGACCTATTTTCCCTCCCACGGCCTCGACCGCAGGGCGCTGATCGACGGCGGCGTCTTCGCCTCCAACCCCTCGGTCGCCGGGGTGGTGGAGGCGCTGAAGCGACGCGGCGACGAGCCGCGCGACCTCGGCGCGAGCGAGCTCCTCGTCGTCTCGCTCGGCACGGGACAGTATGAGGTCGGCCAGGAGCAATCCAAGGTGAGGCGATGGGGGCGGCTGGGCTGGGTCTGGCCGAGGCCCGACCCAGCCCTGGTCGGCGCCTTTCTCGATGGCCAGTCCGACGCCGCCGATCATTGGGCGGAGGTGCTGCTCAATCATGAGCCGGGCCGGGCTGTCCCGGACCCGAGCGAGCAGGGGAAGGGCCCGCGCTACTACCGCTTTCAGGTCACCCTGCCGCGCGGTACCTCGCTCGACGACGCCAGCGAGCGCTCGCTCACCGAGCTCTCCGAGGCGGCTGACCGGCTGCTGGCGAAGAGCGATCGCGAGCTCCGGGAGCTGGCGCGGCGGCTCGCTCGCCTGGAGCCGCTGCCGCCCGAGCCCGCGTGACCGGAGCTAGACCCGCTCGTGGGTCGCCCGGGGGATCACGTAGCGAACCCCGAGCAGCCCCAGCAGCAGCCCCCCCGCGCCGATCCAGACGATCGGGTCCTCGATCGAGAAGCCCTCGAGGCGGCTGCCGAGGTAGGTGAAGTAGGCGGTGATCGGCAGGTAGCCGATCGCCGTCGTCCAAACGAATCGGACCAGCGGTACCCGAGTGGCCCCGCAGATCAGTCCCAGCAGGGTGAAGGGCACGATCGGGACCAGGCGGGCGGCGAGCAGGAAGGTGACCCCGCCGCGGTGGACGAGGCGCTCGCCCCTCTGGAAGCGCTCTTCGCCGAGCAGCGCGTAGAGCAAGGGGCGCCCTGCATGGTTTCCGACCAGGTAGGCGAGCACCGCCGAGCCGACCCAGGACGCCATCACCAGCGGCAGTCCGACTCCGAACCCGTAGATGAAGCCGACCGCAGCGTCGAGGATCTCCGCCGGGTACCAGACGATCACATGGATCATCGCGAGCGCGATCACCATCAGCACACCCGTCGCGCCGAGGCCCTCCAAATCGTTGCGGACCGCGCTGCTGTCGCCCTGCACCGCATTCCCGGCCGCATCCCGCAGCGCGGGCACAAGCAGGGCCACCGCCGCGAGGACGGCTATCCCTCCGAGGGTGACGGCCACCCCTGTCCAGGTCCCTCCGCCAGGCGGCCGACTGCTCACTCCGCCCTCGACTTCGGTTCTTGAGAGGAACCGCGCGCTCCCCCGGTTCTGTCGTCTGGTCCTGTTGCGAACATGTGTTCGTGCAAGAGCACACCGGCTATCGCTACCGCCTTTACCCGAGCGCCGACCAAGCCGATGCACTCGCCTCCTGGGCAGGTTGCGCCCGGGCGGTCTGGAATGCGGCCCTCGAGCAGCGGCATACGGCGTGGCGCATGAGACAACAACGGGTGCGGTGGCCGGCTCAGGATGCCGAGTTGACCGAGGCAAAACGCGCCTTCCCCTGGCTCGCCGAGCCCCACTCCGACGTCCTCCAGCAGGCGCTGCGGGACCTCGATCGTGCCTTCGCGACCTTCTTTCGTCGCGAGGCGCGCTATCCGGGCTTCAAGCGCAAGGGCCGCGACAGCTTTCGCATCCAGTCGCGACCCGGCAAGGGCGAGATCAACGTTCGCAGGCTTAATCGGCGCTGGGGTGAAGTCCGAGTACCGAAGTTGGGCTGGGTTCGGTTTCGCTTTTCGCGCAAACCACTGGGCGCTATCAAGCACCTGACGATCTCGCGCGATGCACTTGGCTGGCATGTCTCGCTGTGCTGCGCACGGGAAGCCGAAACGCCGCCCCAGCACTTCGGCCCGCCAGTCGGGCTCGACCGGGGTGTCGCCGCGACTGCAGCGCTTTCCACCGGTGCGCTTTACTCCTGCCCGGGG
The DNA here is from genome assembly GCA_050697055.1 of Solirubrobacterales bacterium. Lineage (GTDB taxonomy): Bacteria > Actinomycetota > Thermoleophilia > Solirubrobacterales > 70-9 > CAVVYV01. The sequence continues at coordinate 605 of JBOGZE010000170.1, read as the reverse complement.
TTGGGCCACGGCCAGGCTGTGCGTCTGCGTCGTCTTATGCGCAAGGCCGGGCGTCAGGAGGCGGCGCGGCGGAGGCGAGCCGCCGGCAAGCGCCGGCGGTCGCGCCGCCACCAGCGAACGCTCGATCGGGTCGCCCGCCTGTGCGCCCGGGAGGCGCGGATACGAAGAGACTTCCTGCATCGTCTCTCCTGCGGGCTGGCCAAGAGCCACGGCCTGATCGCGATCGAGAGACTTGACGTAGCACGCATGACTGCGTCGGCGAAGGGAACCGCCGACCAGCCGGGTACGGGCGTGGCGCAGAAGCGGGGACTTAACCGTGCGATCCTGGCCCAGGGCTGGGGCGAGCTGCGTCGTCAACTCGTCTACAAGACTGCTCGTGAGGGCGGGCGCCTGGTGGAGGCCCCTGCCCAACTCAGCTCTCGGACTTGTGCAGAGTGCAGTCATGTCGACGAGGCGAGCCGGGAGGGCAGACGATTTCGCTGCACCGCATGTGGGCATGCCGCACACGCGGACACCAACGCCGCGCGAGTGATTCTCGCCCGCGCGGTCGAAGGTCAGTAGGACGGCGGCCGGGCTTGGTCGTCGCGGCACGGGGAGCCCTCTGC
>JBOGZE010000169.1:0-2219 GCA_050697055.1 Solirubrobacterales bacterium | reverse complement strand
CGGGGAGCTTGGCGAAGCTCGCCTCGATCCCGGCCTTGAGCTTCTCGTAGATGCGCGGAACCGCGAAAAACCAAGTCGGCTGCACGGACGCGAGCGAGTCGGCGATCTTGCGCGGGTCCGGGCAGATGGTCACGGAGACCCCCCGGGTGCACGGCAGGTAGTAGTGAGCGCCGCGCTCGGCGATGTGGGCCGCGGGCAGCCACGAGATCACCTTGGCGCCCCGCTCGGGGAAGTCGACGATCTCCTCGACCCCCTTCGTCAGGGTCATCAGGTTCCGGTGGGTCAGCTGCACGCCCTTCGGCGGACCGGTCGTTCCCGACGTGTAGATCAGCGTCAAGAGGTCGTCGAGCTGGATCTCCTCGACGACCTTGGCCGGGTCGAAGTCCGGGTCCATCTGCTCGATCTCGGCGAGAGTGTGGTCACCTCCGCCGCCGTCCACCATGATCACGTGCTCGAGGTTCGGCAGCTTCTCGCGGGCCTTGTTGAACTGCTCGAGGAACATCTCCTCGATGATCGCCACCCTGCTGCCGGCGTCGGAGACGACGTACTCGATCTGTTCGGGCGAGGAGGTCTGGTAGATCGAGAAGGGCACGCCGCCGAGGGCAACGGCTGCCAGGTCGCAGGGGATGAACTCGGGGCGATTGTTGAGCATCAGGGCAACGGTGTCGCCCTTCTTCACGCCCAGCTTGGCGAGGCCGCCCGCGATGCGGTGGACGCGGTCGCGGAGGTCCTTCCAGCTGATCGAATAGGAGTCGTCCTCGGTGCGGATCGCTACGTCGTCGCCCAGCCGGTCCACCTGGGCATAGAACGCCTTGACCAGGTTTTGCGCCGGGGGATCTCCCAGCTCACCGCCGTTCGCGTAACGCTCAGAAGTCGTGACCTCCATCCCTCTCCTCCTCGCCCGAGGACGCGAGGAAAGCTACCGCAGCGGGCGGGAATCGGCGGCCGAACGGCCCGCCCTAGCATCGAGGGATGCGCCGAGTCTTCCTCCTCGTCGCCGCCGTGGTCCTGGTCGACACCGCCTTCTACGCGGCGATCGTCCCCCTGCTCCCCCACTACACCGATGAGCTCGGCCTCTCGCAGACCGGTGCCGGCGTGCTCACCGCCTCGTACGCCGCCGGGACCCTGGTCGCCTCGCTCCCGGCCGGCCTGCTGGTCGCGCGGATCGGGGTCAAACCCACCCTCCTCTCCGGGCTCGTCCTTCTGGCGAGCACGAGCCTGGTCTTCGGGCACGCCTCGGAGGCGGCGGTGCTCGACCTGGCTCGCTTCGCCCAAGGGGTCGGCGGCGCCCTCTCCTGGGCGGGCGGCCTTGCTTGGCTGATCGAGGTCGCCCCGGATGGCAGGCGCGGAGAGCTGATCGGAGGGGCGATCTCCGCCGCGATCGGCGGCGTCCTCCTCGGGCCGGTGCTTGGAGCCGCCGCAGTCCAGCTCGATCCGGCCCCGGTCTTCTCCGGGGTGGCGGTGCTCGCCGCCTGCCTGGCGGCCTGGGCCGCGCTCACTCCGACGGTTCCGGTCCATCGCATCGCCAGCTCGGTCTCGCCCAGGGACCTCCTCGCGAGGCCGGTCCTGGTCGCGGTCTGGCTGGTGGCGCTGCCGGCGGCCTTTGCCGGGGCGATCAACGTGCTCACCCCGCTCCGGCTCGACGAGCTGGGCGCGAGCGGCACCGCAATCGGGGCGATTTTCCTCGCCGCGGCGGCGATCGAGGCGGTGATCACCCCCCTGATCGGCCGGGTCTCCGACCGCCGCGGGCGGCTCGCCCCGATCCACATCGGCCTCGCCGCCGCGATCGCGATGGGGATCTTCCTCCCGGCCGCCGGCACTGCCCCGCTGGTGGCTGCCGGGGTGATCGCCCTGGTCGCGGCGCTCGCCTTCTTCTGGGCGCCGGCGATGGCGATGCTCTCCGACGTCGCCGACTCCGTCGGCTTCGACCAGGGAATGGCCGCCGGCTTCATCAACCTCGCCTGGGCCGGCGGGCAGCTGCTCGGTGGCGCCCTCGGAGGCGCCTTCGCCGACTCGCTTGGGGACGCCGTCGCTTACGGGGCGTTGGTCGGCCTCTGCGCGGCGACCCTGGCGACGCTGCTTGTCCGGGGGGCCAGAGTTCCCGCCTCATCCCCGTCGGTCGGCTGATCCCCGCCGGCCGAGGTGGGCGGTGTGCTGAGCTATAGGAGCGCCTCGACTCGCGATCCGTGGAACCCAGAGATCAAGGAGGACGAGATGCC
>JBOGZE010000168.1:0-2119 GCA_050697055.1 Solirubrobacterales bacterium | reverse complement strand
CTCGAGGATCTGGCTGACGGTCTCCGTGCGGTTTTCTGGGCTGCTGATGAGCTCAGCCCAGACCTGGGCTTGTAGCCGAAGGTAGTCATATAGAGGGCCATAACGCTCTCCTTCACTGACCCCGCGTCATCCCGGCATAAGGCCAAATCTTCTTGGGGACCAGACTGGCGCGGCAGTCTTCGGGCGCGCAGCAAACAGAAGTGTCTCATTCGCGCTTGGTATCGCTAGCCTCGCACGCCTCCGCCCACTTGCCATCGGGGGAGACACCGATCCTCATTCCCAGGCACCACGGGGCCTGGGGTTTCCGCCCAGGTGGCGTGACCATACCAGGGTCCTCGCCGGCGCTATTAAGCCCCGCTGACTCAGCGGTTTCCTAAACCGCGTGCGCTGGTTCGATTCCGGCCGGGGGCACCTTCAATCCCTTTATTCATCTCGTTTTCACGCCTTTCGCGACCCGGCTCGAGCCGGCCGGGATTTCCTAAACTCATGTTTCCTAAACTCTCGGGACGCCTCTCCGCCCGAGTGCCGTGACTCTAGCCGACGACTCCAACGAGGCAACATTTCGCTGCCGCGACCGAGCAATTCGCGATGTTGAACGTCCCGATTGGGGATGGTCAACATCACGGCCTAGGCTTCCCTTGCGGCTCTTCGTCCGCCGAAGGGCCTTGGGGACTCGGCCTTTCGGAGATCCGAAGTGCCGTCAAGCAGGCCCTCGTACCACCGCGATGTTGAAGTAGCCGGTTCCGAGCGCACCCCAAAGGCGCAGCCAGAGCGCCACGTACATCTCGGTGCCGCGGGCCGAGCTGATGCCGCCGAGGTCGCGGATGCGCTCGGCCGGCCAGCCGAAGCTCTGGAGCAGCTCAGTTACCTGTTGCTTGGCGCCTTCGTCCTCGCCGCCCAGGAAGACGTCGTGCTCGCCGGGGACCTTGCCCGGGTCGACCATCACCTCGCAGTTCATCGTGTTGAGTGCCTTCACCACCCGCGTCTGCGGAAAGCGACGCTGGATCTGCTCGCCGAGCGAATCCGTGTTGGAGACGAGGAGGGAGGGAGGCATTCCCTGCGAGAAGTCGAGCGGGTTGGCGATGTCGATCAGCACCTTCCCGGTCAGGTCTCCTCACCGGAGGACTCGAGCATCGCGATCGAGCCCGCGCCGTTGGTCGCGTTGACGAGCAGCTCGGCGTCGGCGGCAGCGTCTGCTGCCGTTTCCAGACGGACGTCGGGGTGTGCTTCCAGCCAGACCTTGAATGGCGGGTTGCCGAGGTAGTCGGGTTCCGTGCGAGCCGAGGTCGCCGCGACGTCCCGCGTTCCGACCGTTACCTCGTGGCCGAGCTCGGACAGCTTGCCTGCCAGAGCCTGGCCCACCATGCCTGTTCCGAACACTGCGATCTTCATCGCGATCCTCCTTCCGTTGTTGGTCTCTCTAGCGCCCGAGCGCCTCGATCACGAGTTCGGCGACCTTGCCGCCCGAGTACTGCTGCTGCCCAGTGATCAGGCGGCCGTCGCGGATCGCAAACGGCTTCCAGAGGCCGCCTTGCACGTAGTTGGCTCCGCGCTCCCGGGCGGCGACCTCGATCCGCCAGGGCATCACCTGCTTGCCGACGACCTGGTCGGCGAAGTCCTCTTCGACGTTGGCGAAGCCTGTGATCGTCTTCCCCTCGATCAGGTAGGAGCCGTCGGAGAGCTGGAGGTCGATCAGGGCGGAGACGCCGTGGCAGAGCGCGGCGGTCGGCTTCTCGGCTTCGTAGAAGCTGCGGATCGCCAACTGCAGGTCGGTGTTGTCGCGGAAGCCGAACATGGGCGCCTGGCCGCCGCAGACGACGATCGCGTCGTATTCGTCGAGGGCGAGGTCGGAGAGCTTAGGCGTGTCCTCGAGGAGAGCGGCGAGGGACGGGGTGTTGAGAAAGCCCATCGTGATCAGGTCCTCGCCCGAGTACCCGCTCTCGTCGCGCGGGTCGCTGTAGGCGTCGAGCTCGCAGCGGCCGCCCTCTGGGCTCGCAACCGTGACCTCGTAGCCCACCTCCGTGAAGGCGTGGTAGGGATGGGTGAGCTCGGAGCCCCAGAAGCCGACCGGCCAGCCGAGCGTCGTCGAAACGGCCGGGTTGGCGATCACCACCAGCAC
>JBOGZE010000167.1:0-9825 GCA_050697055.1 Solirubrobacterales bacterium | reverse complement strand
TCGCCCTCGGGGACCTCCTCGCCCTCGGGGACCTCCTCGCCTTCGCCGACGAGTTCGGCCTCCTCCTCGACCTCGGGCTCGGGCTCCTCCTCGACCCGTGGCGGGCTCAGGGTGGCGATCGTGATCTCCTCGGGCTCATCGACCATGAACTTGGTGCCGGCGGGTGCGGTCACGGTGGCGAGCGAGATCGTGTCGCCGATCACCATCTCGGAGACGTCGACCGTGATCCGCTCGGGGATCTCGGTCGGCAGCGCCTCCACGGTGACCTCGCGGGTGACGTGTTCGAGCACCCCGCCCTCGCGGACGCCAGGAGCCTGTTCGGTGCCCTCGAGCTCGATCGGAACCTCGGACTGGATCTCCTCGTCGAGCCGGACCTCGAGGCAGTCGAGATGGACGACCTCGCCGCGAACCGGATGGTTCTGCTGCTCCTTGATCACCACCGGCACCGCCTTCGATCCGTCGAGCTCGAGATCGAGCAGGGTGTGGCCCTGGGAGAGCAGGGTGCGGAGCTCGCGCTGCGACACTTGGAAGGGGCGCGCTTCGCCGCCCTGGCCGTAGACCACGCCCGGGACCAGGCCCTCGCGGCGCAGGCGACGGCTGGCCCGCGATCCAAAGGTGTCGCGGGCGTTGACCTTCAAGGTGGCTCGGTCTGAGGCCATAAGCCGGAGCCAGCATAGAAAATGTGAGGAGGCCGTGGAAAGAGATCGAGACAAGGACGCCGAGGAGACGCCGGGCGCGGGCAATGACCGCTGGGGAATAGAGATCCGGCACCCCGAGGGACGGCGGGCCCTGGACCGCGAAGCGGCGGCGAGGAAGAGAGAAGCGGCGCGCGGAACCGAGGAGGAGCCCGACGAGCAGGAGGGCGAGATCCCCAGCAGCCGGATAGGCCGCTCCGCGAAGCTGGGCTCGGCGATCGGCGGCCAGGCGACCCGCTACGCGGGCACCGTGGCGGCCAACGTGGCGCGCTCCGGCGAGAAGTCCCAGGAGCGGCTCGAGACCCGGCACATAGAGGCCGCCTTGAAGATGGCCTCGGTGCTCGGGGAGATGAAGGGGGCGGTGATGAAGATCGGCCAGATGGCCTCCTTCATCGACATCGACCTCCTGCCCCCCGAGTACCGGGAGATCTACCAGGAGAACCTGGCGAAGCTCCGCACCCACGCCCCCGCGATGCCGTGGGAGAAGGTGCGCGAGGTGATGACGGATGCGTACGAGGGCCGCTCGCCCGGGCAGGTCTTCGCCTCGATCGAGGAGGAGGCGTTCGCCGCCGCCTCGATCGGCCAGGTCCATCGCGCCACCCTGCGGGACGGGAGCCCGGTGGCGGTCAAGGTCCAGTACCCGGGGATCGCCGACGCGCTGGAATCAGACATGGCCAACGCCCGGATCCTCGTCCGCCTGGCCAAGGCGCTCGCCCCCGGGCTCGACGCCAAGGCGGTCGCCGGAGAGCTGCGCGAGCGAGTCCTCGAGGAGCTCGACTACGAGTACGAGGCGCAGAACCAGCGCGCCTTCGCCCGAGCCTACGACGGGCACCCCTTCATCTACGTGCCCAAGGTGCACTCGCGCCTCTCCCGCCGGCGGGTGCTGGTGAGCGAGTACGTAGAGGGGCAGGGGTTTGAGGAAGTGAAGCGCCTGCCCCAGGAGGAGCGCGATATATACGGCGAAATCATCTTCCGCTTCTGCTTCGGCTCGATCTACCACCTGCAGCACTTCAACGCCGACACCCATCCCGGCAACTACCTGCTGATGGAGGACGGCCGGGTCGCCTTCCTCGACTTCGGGATGACCAAGCGGCTCTCGCCCGACCAGATCCAGCTCGAGCAGCGAGCGGTCGACGCGGCCGGCAAGGACGACGCCGAGGCTCTGCGCGAGGCGCTGCACGACCTCGGCTTCGTCGCCGACCCCGACCGGGTCGAGGCCGAGCGGCTGATGGAGCACGTGAAGATGGTCGGCGGCTGGTACATGCAGGACGAGGAGGTCCAGATCACCCCGAAGCGGGTGATGAAGATGGTCGAGGTCACCTCCGATCCCCGCTCGGATTTCTTCGATCTGGTCCGGCGGGAGAGCCTGCCGGCCGACGAGCTGATGGGGCGGCGGATGGAGACGGGGCTGCTGGCGGTTCTCGCCCAGCTGCGGGCGACCGCGAACTGGCACCGGATCATGCGGGAGTGGGTCTACGCCGATCCTCCCTCGACGGTGCTCGGCGAGGCCGAGTGGCGCTACTTCGAGCGCCGCGGCACCGCGCAGACGCCCGGGCTGCCGAGCCGGGTCTAGCTCAGCCGGCCTCCTCGGCCTTCTGCTCCTTGGCGGCCTCCTTCGCCGCCTTCTTCGCCGCCCGCTTCTCGGCCCGGGACTGCTTCGCGGGCTTCTCCGGCTCCGGGGCGCGGTCGGCGACCGCGAACAGGCGCGGATCGTTGCTGCAGATGCCGTGGACGCCCATCTCGGCGAGCTTCCGGATCCGGGCGGGGTTGTCCACCGTCCAGGCGATCAGCTCGATGTCCTGCTGATTGGCGGCCTCGACCAGCTTCGGGGTGATCACCTGGTGGTAGGCCCAGACCGCGTCGACGCCGAGCTCCGGGACCTTCGAGGCGAGGATCGCGGGGAAGCGGCGGCGGATCGCCGCGAGGGCGGCAGCCACCCCGACTCGCGCCCAGCCGTAGCTGGTCCAGTCGCGGCGAGTCTTCGGATAGGTCCATCCGAGCCTCAGATCGGGCTCCAGCTTCCGCAGCTTCACCAGGCTCTCGATCTCCATCGTCGAGACCATCGTCCGCTCGACCATCCCGTGACCCGCCAGCGCCCCCGCCAGCTCCGCCTCCCGGCCGGGGAGCTTCAGGTCGAAGTCGATCTCCACCTGATCGAGCGGCTCGTCCTGGAAGGCGTCGAGAGCGTCGGTGAGATCGAGCGGTCGGCGCGCCAGCGCGTCCTGGTGATCGTGCGCAATCACCAGCCGGCCCTCGCGGACCCTGAGCACGTCGAGCTCGATCATGTCGACGCCCTGGTCGACCGCGGCGATGAAGCTGTCGATCGTGTTCCCGGGCGTGATCGTGTCAGCGCCTTTGTGGCCGATCCGCCGGTAAACGTGTGTGTCCTCTTGCAGGAGCTTCTCCTCCTGGCGCTTCTTGGCCGCCATGTGCCCACCCTAAAGCACGACTAGATGATTGACTGCGACGGCCTGAGGATGGTGCGACGGACGATCACAGCCATGGTTTGCGCCGCCGCCCTGGTGGCCGCGGCCGGCTGTGGCGAGACCGATCAAGAGCAGGCCCGCGAGGTGGTTCAGGACTACGTCGACGCCCGCAACGACGGCGACTTCGAGCTCGTCTGCGACCTCTACAGCGATAGCTTCAAGCAGGAGCTTGCGATCGGCGAGAACTGCCCGGCTTTCGTCGAGGAGCAGACCTCCGGGGCGGCCGGTGAGATCTCGGTGGTCGACGTGCGGGTTAATGGCGACCGCGCCACCGCCGACCTCGACGTCACCCAGGGCTCGGAGGGCCCCAGCCGCGTCGCCCTCGTCCTCGAGCGCGAGGACGACGACTGGAAGATCACCGGCCTGCAGTGATCAGGGTCGCTTGAGCCTGGCCCTCGCAGAGGTCGGCGGCGCAGGAGTCGCCGCCCGGCAGCGTCACCGGGTCCACCTCTCCCCAGCACGCCCGACCAGCTTAGTCGGGCAGGCGGTGTCGCCGCAACCTTAGAAGAGCTGGTTCTCGCCGGCGAAGATCTCGGAGACCGAGTCGTCGGTGAAGATGCGGCGGATCGAGTCGGCGAGGGTCTGGGCCGCGGAGAGCACCTCGATGTTCTCCGGGGCACCGGGCCGCTGGGGCACCGTGTCGGTGACGACGATGCGCTCGATCCCGGAGTTCTCCTGCGCCAGCCGCTCGTAGGCCGGGCCCGAGAAGATTCCGTGGGTGGCGACCGCGATCACCCGCTTGGCGCCCTCGTCGAGCACCGTGCGGGCCGCGGAGGTGAGGGTGCCGGCGGTGTCGATCATGTCGTCGACCAGGACCGCGGTCTTCCCCTTCACCTCGCCGACGATGTAGCCGATCTCGGCGACCTGCTGGGCTGGTCGCTCCTTCTCCATCACCGCCCAGTGGGTGCCGACCTTGCGGGCGAAGTTGCGCGCCGTTTTCACCCGGCCGGCGTCGGGGGAGACGATCACCGACTCCTCGTCGAAGCCGAGGTCGGCGATGTACTGGGTGAGCATCGGCATCGCGGTCATGTGGTCGAGGGGGACGTTGAAGAAGCCCTGGACCTGGCCCGCGTGCAGGTCCATGGTCAGGACCCGGTCGACCCCAACCCCCTCCAGGCACTTGGCGACGATCCGGGCGGAGATCGGCTCGCGCGGAGCCGACTTCTTGTCCTGGCGGGCGTAGCCGTACCAGGGCATCACGGCGATGATCCGGTGGGCGGAGGCGCCCTGGGCGGCGTCGATCATCGCCAGCAGCTCCATCAGCGCGTCGTTGGGCGAGATGCCCTCGACCTCGTTGGCGGCGGTCGACTGGACCAGGAAGACGTCGGCGCCCCGGATCGATTCCTCGTAGCGGCAGTAGACCTCGCCGTTGGAGAAGGTCTTCAGGGTGACGTCGCCGATGTCGACGTCGAGGTGGCGGGCGATGTTGGCGGCGAGCTCCATCGAGGCGCGCCCGCCGAAGACCATCAGGTGCTTGGTGTAGTCCTGGGTGATCTCGGTGATCGGCTGGCTCCGCTCCTCGATCGCGCTCACGAGTCCTCCTCCTTCGCCTCCGAGTCCTTCGCCTTCTTCTTCGCGTAGCCCTCGACGTTCTTCTGCTCCGCCCTCTCGATACCCAGTGCCCCGGGCGGAACATCCTCGGTGATCACCGAGCCGGCTCCAGTGTATGCCTCGTCTCCGACTTCTACGGGAGCGACGAAGGTCGTGTCAACCCCGGCATGCACGTTCTTGCCGATCTTGGTCCGGTGTTTGCGGAATCCGTCGTAGTTGGCGGTGATCGTGCTGGCGCCGAGGTTGGTGCCCTCACCGATCTCGGCGTCGCCGATGTAGGAGAGGTGCGGGACCTTGGCGCCGGCGCCGATCTCCGAGTTCTTGATCTCGACGAAGGAGCCCGCCTTGGCGCCCTCGCCAATCCGGGCACCCGGGCGCAGGTAGGCGAAGGGGCCGATGGTGGCGCCGTCGGCGATCTCGCACTCGGTCAGATACGAGTGGGGGATCGTCACGCGCTCGCCGACGCGGGCGTCGATCAGGGTGGTCAGCGGGCCGATCGCGGAGCCGGCGCCGACGCTGGTGGCGCCACGCAGGGTAGTGCCCGGCTCGATCACCGCGTCCGCGGCAATCTCCACCTCGGCGTCGATCCAGGTCGCGGCGGGGTCGACGATTGTCACCCCGGCGCGCATGTGCCGCTCGAGGATCTCCTGTCGGGCCGCTTCGTTCACCTTTGCGAGCTGGACTCGGTCATTGACCCCGAGGTTGACGGAATGATCCTCGACCTGGTGAGCGAGGACCGCCAGGCCCTCCCGGCGGATGAGCGGCAGGACGTCGGGGAGGTAGTACTCACCCTGAGCATTGTCGTTGCTGAGGCCCGCGAGCGCCTTCTCCAGCGAGGCCGCCGAGAAGACATAGGCGCCCGCGTTGACCTCGCGGATTTCGAGATCGGCGGCGGTCGCATCCCCCGGGCGCTTTGCCTCGACAATTCGTTCGAAGGTCCCGTCCGGCGCCCGGACAACGCGGCCGTAGGTGCCCGGGTCGTCGAGCTCTGTGGTGAGAACGGTGGCGGCGGCGCCCTGGGCGTTGTGAGCGGAGACCAGCTCCCCGATCACCGCCGCTGAGATCAGCGGATGGTCGCCGGAGAGCACCAGGACGACGTCGCTATCGCCGATCACCTCGCGTGCCGCGCGAAGGGCGCCCCCGGTGCCGTTCGCCTCCGGCTGCACGACCGTCTGTAACCCATCCGGCAGGCCCGAGGAGAGGTCGTTGCCGGGCGAGACGATCACACAGACCCGCTCCGCGCCCGCCTCGCGTGCGGCGAGGATCGGCCAGGCGACCATCGGGCGTCCGCAGACCTCGTGCAGGACCTTGGGCACCGAGGAGCGCATCCGCGTGCCCTCGCCCGCGGCCATGACCAGCGCGGTGGGGGCCGCCGCGTTCACCCTAAAATCGTAGTCCCGCCGCGCCGGCGGGACCGGTTGACGCGGTGCGCCGAGGTTGACTCAACCCTTCTCGGCCGCCTCAACCGAGGCGTCCTGGGCGGCGAAGGCTGCCGTCACCAGCTCGACGATCGGCTGGGGCGCCTTCTCCGGGGAGCCCGCATCGAGCGGCGGCTTGGGGTCGTACTCGATCCCCAGCTGTACGGCCTGCGCTACCTCGTCGCCGTTGATCTTCTGAACCAGGCGCAGGGCCATGTCAATCCCGGAGGAGACGCCGGCGGCGGTGACGATCTTGCCGTGCTCGACCACCCGCTCGCGAACAGGGACCGCACCTAGCTCCTTGAGCAGATCGCGGGCGAGCCAGTGGGTTGTCGCGGGGACGCCGTCCAGAAGCCCGGCGGCGGCGAGCAGCAGCGATCCCGTACAGACCGACGTCGTCCAGGCACTGGTTTCGTGCACCTCGCGCAGCCAGGAGAGCAGCGGCTCGTGCTCGAGAAGCGCCCGGGTGCCGAAGCCGCCGGGGACGACGACGATCTCGGGGCTCGTCACCTCTTCGATCGAGGCGTCGGCGACCAGCGAGAGGGTGTCGGACTCATTTCGAACGGGTCCGGCCTCCTCGGCTATGAAGATCGACTCGTTCCCGGGAACGAAGTTGAGGACCTCATGCGGCCCGGTGATGTCGAGGGCGGTGAAGCGGTCGTAGAGCAGGTAGGCGATTTGCATTGGTTCCTCCTCTCGGGCTAGAGGATGAACGTCAGGCCGCCTCTTTGTCGCTACGCCTGTTCGGCCAAGTCCGCGTAGGGATTGTGGCGTTCGGGCGACTTAGACTGGGGTGGATTCCGGGATGGTGTAGCTGGCGAGCACGTGTGGTTTTGGTCCACAAAGCGGGGGTTCGAATCCTCCTCCCGGAACTCACGGTTCGAGTCGCCTCGTTGGCTCTTGGGAGCACTCGGGGCGGGGCATAGAAGCTCGGGCCGGCCACTAATCTGAGTGGCATGGAGCGCGCAGCTTGGACCGATGAGCGGCTTGATGACTTCCGGCAACGCGTCGAGTTGCGCTTCGACGCCATCGAGAATCAGATGCGTGATGGGTTCCAACGCACCGATCGGGAGCTCGTCGAGATCAGAGGACAGATCGCGGGCATCCATTCGACTCTGATTCAGTTCGCAGGCCGGGCGATGATCGCCCTCGGCGGGGTCATCGTGAGCCTGATCGGCGTGATCGCGGCGGTGATCTCGACCGGTTGAGTTCCGATTTCACCGGGGAATTGCACCGAGCGCGACGGCTCGGATAGGGTCGAGCCGATGGCGAAGGACGTGTTCGTCGACGGGTGGGACGTGGAGGCGCCCCAGGAAGCGGTGTTCAAGGCGCTTGCCGACGCCCGCACCTACCCGGAGAAGCCGGTCTACATCGAGGTCACCGGCGACAGCGACCCGGCGATCGGCTGCACCACGTCCCAGCACTTCCACAACCACAACTGGTCGGTGAAGCGCGCGATCGAGGGGTTCGAGCCGTACGCCTGCTCGCATAGCTAAGGGGGCAGGCGCGTAGGCTGCACGGCGCATGCCGGCGCTCCAGTCCCGTTTCCCGCGGATCTCCTCCTACGGATTCATCTCCGACTGCCACCGGGGCGCCCTGGTCGCCCCGGAGGGCTCGGTCGAGTGGCTCTGCCTGCCCCGCTTCGACTCCCCAGCATCTTCGGCTCGATCCTCGACCGCGGCGCCGGCTTCTGGCGGGTCGGCCCGCCGGGGCTGGAGGCCCCGGTCAGCCGCCGCAACGTGCCCGGCACGAATGTGCTGGAGACGACCTGGATGACAGGCTCCGGCTGGGTCGTCGTCCACGACGCGCTCACCGTCGGCGACTATCGCCCCGACCAGACCGAGCAGCACCGCCGCCCCCCGGGCGACGACGAGGCGGAGAACGTCCTGGTGCGGACGATCGAATGCGTCCAGGGCGAGGTCGACATCGAGATGGTCTGCCAGCCCGCCTTCGAGTACGGCGAGACGCGCGTCGACTGGACCCCGATCGGCGACAGAGGCACCGGCGCCGAGGCCTCCCACGCGAACCTGCGCCTGGTCCTCAGCGGCGATCTGACCCTGGGCATCACCGGGGCGGACGCACGCGCGAGACATCGCCTGCGCGCCGGTGAGAAGCGGTTCAGCGCGTTGGCCTGGGGGCCCGACCCGATTCCCCCCGACTCGGTGGAGGACTGTGGCAAGCGGTTGCAGCGCACGATCGACTTCTGGCGCCGCTGGCTCAAAGGAGGGAGCTTCCCCGACCACCCATGGCGCGGCTACCTGCAGCGCTCGGCCCTCGCCCTCAAGGGGCTCACCTACGCTCCCACCGGCGCCCTGCTGGCGGCCCTCACCACCTCGCTGCCCGAGACTCCAGGCGGAGAGCGCAACTGGGACTACCGCTTCTCCTGGATCCGCGACTCGACCTTCGCCCTCTGGGCGCTCCATACCCTCGGCCTCGATTACGAGGCCACCGACTTCATGGGCTACATGGCCGACATCTACCGGGAGGAGGCCGGCCAGGGCCTCCAGATCATGTACGGGATCGGAGGGGAGAAGGACCTCCACGAACGCACCCTCGACCACCTCAAAGGCTACGAGGGCGCAAACCCTGTCCGGGTCGGCAACGCCGCCTTCGACCAGCGCCAGAACGACGTCTACGGTGCCCTTCTCGACTCGGTCTACATCCACGTCAAGGTCCAGGACCACCTCCCCCATCAGCTCTGGGAGGCGCTCTGCCGTCAAGTGGAGAGCGCGGCGGGCGTCTGGGGGGAGCCGGACCAGGGGATCTGGGAGGCCCGGGGCGAGCCAAAGCACTACGTCTCCTCGAAGCTGATGTGCTGGGTGGCGCTCGATCGCGGCCGCCGGCTGGCGGATCGCATCGACGACGGCAGCCGTCACGAGCGCTGGTCCGCGCTCGCCGACGAGATCCGCACCGACATCCTCGAGCGAGGGGTCAGCGACCGCGGCGTCTTTCGCCAGCATTACGAGTCCGACGCCCTCGACGCCTCCACCCTGCTGGTGCCGCTGGTTCGCTTCCTTCCACCCGACGACGATCGCGTCCGCGCCACCGTCCTGGCGATCGCCGACGAGCTCACCGACGGGGGCCTGGTGCTCCGCTACCGAGTGGACGAGACCGACGACGGCCTCCACGGCGAGGAGGGGACCTTCCTGATCTGCTCCTTCTGGCTGGCTTCGGCGCTGTCGGAGATCGGCGAGACCGACCGGGCCCGCGAGCTCTGTGAGCGCTTGCTCGAACACGCCGGTCCGCTGGGCCTCTTCGCCGAGGAACTCGACCCCGACTCGGGCCGCCACTGGGGCAACTACCCGCAGGCCTTTACCCACCTGGCCCTGATCAACGCTGTCTCCCACGTGATCAGCGACGATCGCGCGGCGCCCGACCGCACCAGGACGGCAGTGCTCACCGAAATGATCGCCGAACAGGGCTAGGCGCCTGCAAACCTTCGCATCTCTGCGTCCTTGACCTGCTCGGTTTTCGGCGCCTAGTCCGTTTCGTGCTGCGGAACCTTGCCCGCCGCCGTCCCGGGCTCGCGCGCCGGGCCCGCCGGCGGCGCGATCCCCAGCACCCGCATCGCCTTCAACCCGAGTCCGAGCTTCTCTCGCCCCTCGGTGGAGGTGACGTCGTGGCCGCAGAGCTCCTTCGCCCGCTCGAGGCGGTAGCGGATCGTGTGGCGGTGGG
>JBOGZE010000166.1:0-8357 GCA_050697055.1 Solirubrobacterales bacterium | reverse complement strand
CCCTTACTCTGTCGGCTCCCTTCGTTAGCTTGATCTGATCCGCGACGCGCCCAACCGGGCGCGTCGCCGTGAATAAACGCCCGCACCGGATTCGAGGAGAACGCACCCAGATGACCAGAACCCGAACGCAGAACGTCCACGCCACCCAGTGGAGCCTCAACGGCGAGGCGCTCGGACCCGTCGACCTCACCGAGGTGACCAACGTCAGCTTTGGCAGCAACGTCTTCTCCCCCGCCGTGCAGGCCGAGCGGCTCCCCAACCAAGTCTTCGAGAAGCTGCAGCTGACCTTGGAGAAGGGCGAGGCCCTGGACACCTCGCTCGCCGACGCGGTCGCCGAGGCGATGAAGGAGTGGGCGCTGGAGAAGGGCGCCACCCACTACACCCACGTCTTCCAGCCGCTCACCGGGCTGACCGCGGAGAAGCACGATTCCTTCTTCGAGCCGGTCGGCGACGGCACCGCCCTCGCCGAGTTCTTCGGCAAGGAGCTGATCCAGGGCGAGCCCGACGCCTCCTCCTTCCCCACCGGCGGCATTCGCGAGACCTTCGAGGCGCGCGGCTACACCGCCTGGGACCCGACCAGCCCCGCCTTCATCCTCGAGAACCCGAACGGGGCGTTGCTCTGCATTCCGACCGCCTTCGTCTCCTGGACCGGCGAGGCGCTCGACCACAAGATCCCGCTGCTGCGCTCGATGGACGCCCTCTCCGGAGCGGCGATCCGGGCGCTGCGGCTGCTCGGCGACCAGACCGCCGAGCGGGTCTTCACCACCGTGGGCCCCGAGCAGGAGTACTTCCTGATCGACGAGCAGTACTTCTTCGAGCGCCCGGACCTCGTCACCACCGGGCGCACCCTGTTCGGCGCCAAGCCGCCGAAGGGCCATGAGCTCGACGACCATTACTTCGGCTCGATCCCGGAGCGGATCCTCGCCTGCATGCTGGAGACCGAGCGCGAGCTGCAGAAGCTCGGCGTGCCGGTGAAGACGCGCCACAACGAGGTGGCGCCCAACCAGTTCGAGATCGCGCCGGTGTTCGAGAACTCGAACGTCGGTTCCGACCACCAGCAGCTGGCGATGCAGGTGATGCAGAGCGTCGCCCGCAACTACGGGCTGGTCTGCCTCCTGCACGAGAAGCCCTTCGCCGGCGTCAACGGCTCGGGCAAGCACAACAACTGGTCGATGGGCACCGACACCGGGAGCAACCTGCTCGACCCTGGCGACACCCCTGCCGAGAACACCAGCTTCCTGTTCTTCTGCGCGGCGGTGATCCAGGCGGTCAACAAGCATCAGGGGCTGCTGCGCGCCTCGGTGGCCAACCTCGGCCAGGACCATCGCCTCGGAGCCAACGAGGCACCCCCGGCGATCATCTCGATCTTCCTCGGCGCCGAGCTCGAGAAGGTCTTCGAGGCGATCTCGACCGGGGAGGGCGATCCCCACACCCCGGGCTCCTACCTGGAGCTGGGGGCCTCGGTGCTGCCACCGCTGCCGATGCATGGCGGTGACCGCAACCGGACCTCGCCGTTCGCCTTCACCGGGAACAAGTTCGAGTTCCGGGCGCTCGGCTCCAGCATGTCGCTGGCCTTCCCCAACGCAGTCCTGAACACGATCGTCGCCGAGGCGATCGACGATCTCGCCGACAAGCTCGAGGCGAAGGGCACGGATGACGTCGCCGCCGCGGTCGCCGAGGTGGTCGGCGAGTCATACAGCTCCAATAGGGCGATCTGCTTCATGGGCGACAACTACGACGAGGCCTGGCACGCCGAGGCGGAGAGCCGTGGCCTGAAGAACCTGCGGACCACGCCCGACGCGCTGCCCGAGATCCTCTCCGGGCCCACGGTCGAGGTGTTCGGCAAGTACAAGGTGCTCTCCGAGCGCGAGCTCTCCTCCCGGTTCGAGGTCTGGACGGAGCAGTACGTGATCCGCGCCAACATCGAGGCGGAGACCGCCGAGTCGATCGCGAAGACGATGATCTTGCCGGCGGCGCTCCGCTACCTAGCGATCGGCGACGAGTCCGGGATCTCGGCGGTGACCGAGGAGATGACGCCGCTGGTCGACGAGCTGGTCGCGGGGCTGAAGGAGCTGGACGAGGCCAACGCCTATCCGGACGACGTCGAGGGGCTGGAGCTGGCGATCTACGCCCGCGACAACCAGCTGGCGGCGATGGCCAAGGTTCGCGAGGCCGTCGACAGGCTGGAGAAGGTGGTCGCCGACGACCTCTGGCCGCTGCCGAAGTACTCCGAGATCCTGTTCATCAAGTAGCGGCAGGCTTCAGGCCGAGGCGGGCGCCCTCGCCGAGACGATCCAGGTCGAGGCGGGAGCGACCACCTCGCCGTTGGGCTGAACGAAATCGGCCAGCGCCTTCCGGAGGTCAGCCTCGATCTGAGGCCGGATCCGGTCGGCGTCGTCGCCGGAGAGGCGGACGACCTCGCCGGCGGGCCCGAGGGCGAGGTTGAAGGCGATCGCGTGATCGATGTCGTGCCCGATGGTGATCGGCAAGTCGGAGCGGCGGAACTCGATCTCCTCGAAGCCGGCGCCGAGGAGGATGTCGCTGGTGGTGTCCGCTCCGGCCATCGAGAACGGGCCCGGCCCGCAGGTGGGCTCATCGGAGTCCTCGGGCTTCTCGAGGTACTTCTCCACCACCTTCTCGGCGCGATAGACCCACTCGTTGTCGAAGCGGTTTCGCCAGACGACCGCGCAGAACCGCCCCTCCGGGACCAGAGCGCGCTGGACGTTGCGCAGCGCGACGACCGGGTTGGCGAAGAACATCACCCCCATCCGGGAGAAGGCGTAGTCGAACTGCTGATCGAACTCGGTCACCTGGACATCGCCGAGCATGAAGCTGATGTTGCTGAGCCCTGCCGTCTTCGCCTCGCGCTCGGCGGCCTCGATGAAGTTCTCGGCGACGTCGATGCCGAGCGCGCTGCCGTTCGGGCGAACCAGGTGCACCAGCCGCTGGGTGGTGTCGCCGAAGCCACAGCCAATATCGAGCACCCGGTCGCCGGGGTTCGGGGGATGGGCGGTGAGCGCCGCCTCCCCATGGGCGCCGAGCCCGTTGGTGACCAGGTCGCGGTACTGGACGAAGCGGTCGAAGAGCGGCCCGTCCCAGGCCTGGTGCGCTTCCTCGTTCGATTCCGCCACCGGCCTGACGCCGGCAGGCGCTCCATTCTCCATGGCGAAAGCGTAGGGGGTGCGGGGGATTCACCGCAACCGCGGCGCCCGCAGTGCGTTGATTCATTCACCGGAGAGCTCCTCGATGAAGCTCAGAAAGACATCGCTCGTCCTGCTCCTGGCATTGTGCGCGGCCCTCGTCGCTCCCGCCTCCCCCGCCTCGGCGGGAACCAAGGCACCCGGGATCGACGTCTCCCGGTTCCAGGGGACGATCGACTGGCCGACCGTGGCCGGGTCGGGAATCCGCTTCGCCTTCGTCCAGGCGGCCCGCGGCAACGGCACCGATTGCACCGTGAAGCCCGACCAGTGCGGCGGCGATCCCTTCTACGCAATCAACTACGCGAACGCCAAGGCCGCCGGGATCAGGGTCGGGCCCTACCACCGCGCCTTCGCCACCGGGGCGACCCGGGCAGAGGCGCGGGCGGACGCGATCTCGGAGGCGGACGTCTTCCTCGCCACGGTCGGGACGCTCAGCCCCGGCGACCTCGTGCCGGCGCTCGACGTGGAAACCCCGTTCACCGGGCTCACCGCCAACCGGCTGCGCACCTGGATTCGGGTCTGGCTGAAGCGGGTGCGCACCCGCCTCGGCCACAAGCCGATGATCTACACCAACGCAACCAGCTGGAGCGCCACCGGCGACACCCGCGAGTTCGCCAAGGCCCGCTATCCGCTCTGGGTCGCCCAGTGGGGCGTGAGCAAGCCGACCGTGCCGGCCGGCAACTGGGCCGGCCGCGGCTACTCGGTCTGGCAGCACACGAGCTCGGGATCGGTGGCGGGGATCAGCGGCCGCGTAGACCTAGACCGTCTCGGCATCGGCCTCGCCAAGATCACGATCCACTGACGACGCACCCGGGCGCCACTGGCCGGAGCGCGGCGCTCACCAGGTGTCGGTGAAGCGGTGGCCTCGGTCCGGCGGCTCGGCCGCGGTAGCCGCAGCCAGGGTCGAGGCGATCGCCTGTCGGGTTTCGGCCGGGTCGATGACGTCGTCGAGCTCGAAGAGGGTTGCCGCGTTGAGCGCCTTGGCGTGCGCGTGCGCCGCCTCGGTCAGCTGGCGGACCCGCTCCTCGCGCTCTGACTCGTCGGCGATCTCCTCCAGCTCGCGCCGGAACCCGAGCCGCACCGCGCCCTCCAGCCCCATCGGCCCGAGCTCCGCCGTCGGCCAGCCGATCGTCAGCAGGGGCTCGTGGAGGCTGCCGCCGGCCATCGCCTGGGCGCCGAGGCCGTAGGCCTTCCGCAGGATCACCGCAACCAGCGGCACCCGGAGCGCCGCGCCCGTGACGAAGAGGCGCGAGCAGTGACGGACCAGGGCGGTCGATTCCGCCTCAGGCCCGACCATCATCCCCGGGGTGTCGATCAGCGAGACGATCGGCAGGCCGAAGGCATCGCAGAGCTGCATGAAGCGGGCCGCCTTGTCAGCCCCGTCGCTGGTGATCGCCCCCGCCAGCTGCATCGGGTTGTTCGCGATCACGCCCAGCGGCCGGCCCTCGATCCGGGCAAGGGCGGTGACCATCCCCGGAGCGAAGCTCTCGCGCAGGAAGCTGACCGATTCCCGGTCGGCGAGGCCCTCGACCACCCCGTGAACGTCGTAGGCGCGACGGCGCCTCTCCGGGATCAGCTCGCGTAGCTCAAGCTGGTCTGGCCCCTCACCAGGAAGATCACCCTGAAAGTAGGACAGCAGGCGCTTGGCGATGGCGACAGCCTCCACTTCGTCGGCGACGACGACGTCGATGACCCCGTTCGGGCCCTGCATGCTGGCCGGCCCGATCGCCTCCGACGCGACGGTCCCCAGCCCCCCTCCCGCGATCATCGCCGGCCCGCCCATCCCCAGCGAGACGTCCTCGGTGGCGACGATCAGATCGGAGCATCCGGCGATCACCGCGTTGCCGGCGAAGCAGGGGCCCGAGACCACCGCGATTCTCGGCACCAGGCCCGCGAGCCGCGCCCAGAGGGCGAAGGCCCGGGTCTCGAGCGCCGAGACCACCGCGTGATCGGTGTCGCCCGGGCGCCCTCCCCCGCCCTCGGCGAAGAACACCGTTGGCAGCCGCATCCGCTCGATCAGCTCGAAGAGGCGGTCCTTCTTGCGGTGCCCGATCACGCCCTGGGTGCCGGCAAGCACCGTGTAGTCGTAGGAGAGCACCGCGCAGGCACTTCGCTCGCCGAAGAGCTCGCCGTTGATTCGCCCGGTGCCGGCGATCAGGCCGTCGGCCGGGGTGCGCTCGAGCAACTCGGACAGCTCGCGGCGGGCTCGCTGAGCGGCGATCGCCAACCCGCCGTACTCGACGAAGCTGCCCGGATCGAGGAGGTTCTCGAGGTTCTCCCGGGCGGTGCGCCGACCCGCCCCGTGGCGGGCCTCGACGGCCTCGGGGCGCGCCTCGTCGCGGGTAAGCGCCCGCCGCTTCAAGGTCTCGTCGAGGTCATCCCGCATCGGCGAAGCGTCGCACAGCTGTCGCCGCGAGCCTGACCTCCTGCCGCGCTTGACCCGCACACCCCCTCGATGCGAACATATGTTCGTGTCCCGGGAGGCGGTGATCATGCACGCCGACGCCGACGCCTTCTTCGCCTCGGTCGAGCAGCGGGACGACCCACGCCTGCGCGGCCGCCCGACGATCGTCGGCGCCGGGGTGGTGACGGCGGCGAGCTACGAGGCGCGCGCCTACGGCGTCCACGGTGGGATGGGCGGGCGGGTGGCCCGCAGACTGTGCCCGCACGCTGCCGTCGTCACCCCTCGCTTCTCGGCCTACGTCGAGGCGAGCAAGGCTCTCTTCGAGGTCTTCCGGCAGACCGCCCCGCATGTCGAGGGTCTGTCGATGGAGGAGGCCTTCCTCGACGTCCGCGGACTGGAGGCGATCTCGGGCACGCCGCGCGAGATCGCCGTGCGACTGCGGCGCCGCGTACGCGAGGAGGTCGGGCTGGCCGTCAGCGTCGGGTTGGCGAGGACGAAGGTGCTGGCGAAGATGGCCAGTTGCGCGGCCAAACCCGATGGCCTGCTCGTGATCGCCCCCACGGACGAGGCGGCGTTCCTGCAGCCGCTCGAGGTGGAGCGCCTCTGGGGCGTGGGGCAGGTGACGGCCGAGAAGCTCCACGCCCGCGGCATCCACACGGTCGGCGAGCTCGCCCGCCGCAGCGAGGCCGAGCTGGCCCGGATCCTCGGCCCCGCCGCCGCGCGCCATCTCCATGCGGTCGCTCGCAACCGCGACCCTCGCCCGGTGCGCCCAGGGCGACGGCGGCGCTCGATCGGCTCGCAGTCGGCGCTCGGCAGCTCACCGAGGTCTCAAACCGATCTCGACGCCGTGCTCGTCGCCCTGGTCGACCGGGTCACCCGGCGGATGCGGTCCTCGGGCCGCGCCGGGCGCACGGTGACCCTGCGGCTGCGCTTCGGCGATTTCTCCCGTGCCACTCGCTCCCGCACCCTCCCGCACGCGACCGATGGGACTGGGGCGATCCTCGCCGCGGCGAGGACCCTGCTGGCGGCGGCGACGCCGGCTATCGAGCGCCGCGGGATCACCTTGCTCGGCGTCGCGGTCACCAACCTCGCCGGGGACGGCTGCGGCGCCCAGCTCGAGCTACCGCTGGACCGACCGCTCGACGCGACCCTCGACGCCGCGATCGATGAGGTTCGCGATCGCTTCGGCCCCGATGCGATCAGGAGAGGTGCTTCGCTAGCGCGTGACCGGGGGCTCTCCCCGTGGCTACGCCCCGGCGAGGAAGGCCCGCGCCTCCGCTCGTAAGTGGCAGCGTGCGCCGTTCAGGATGCGAGCAGCTTTGCCTTCTGGGCGGCGAACTCCTCCTCGGTAAGGACGCCCTTGTCCCGGAGCTCCCCGAGCTCCTTCAGCTGCTCGACGGGGTCGGCCGCCGGGGCGGCCCCCTGAGGGGGCGCCTCGTAGTACTGGCCCTGCTGGGCGTCCTGCTCTGCCCAACGCGCCTGCTGGCGACGTTGGACCCGGCCGCTGACGGCGGTGGCCGTACCGGCCACGACCGCCGTTCGCGCGACACCTCTGATCAAACCTGGCATGACCTACTCCTTTCCGGTTCAGGGCTTTGCGGCCTCGGCCTTCTCGGCCGCGTCGAGCGCGGCGAGGACGGCCTGGACGGGGATGCGACCGGTGGCCACGAGCTGGGCCCCAGAGCGCCGCGCGGCGGACGCCAGCGGTGCGGCCCAGCGGTTCTCGTAGACCAGCAGCATTGCCGAGGTCCCAGGCTCGAGCGCCTCGGCGGCCTCGGCTGTGTCGTCGTCGCTGAGAAGGCCCGAGGACGCGCCCTCGAACATCCTCAACTGCTCATCATTCTGGCCCAGCTCCGCGATGTCCAAGCCAGCGACCGAGCCGTCCTCGCCTTTCGTGATGAAGGCGAGATCGAGCACCCGGATGATCCCACGCTCGACCAGGTCGACCAGGATCGGGGCCCCCTCTCCACTCGGCTGGCTGCCCGCCGGCCACTCGATCAAGACGTAGTCGACCGGGCCCATCTCCTCAAGCTCATCCGTGCTCACACCTACTCCTTTCCCGGAACCATTGGGCTGTCGTCGAGCCTAGCTCGCTGCCAAGGCGCCGTATCACCCGGTTCGCATGATCTTTGGGACTTCAGTGGTCGGCTCGTTGCGCAGGGGGCCCTCGCCCAGGAGTCCTGCGTCGCGAGCCTTCCTCACGGCCTCGGCGCGCGAGGAGGCGCCGAGCTTCCGATAGACAGCCTGCGCTTGCGTCTTCACCGTGTTCGGCGAGACATGGATTTGCTCGCCGATCTCGCGGAAGGAGAGATGGCTGGGTAGGCACTGAAGGGTGCGCAGCTCCGCCTTGGTCAGGGGCCAGTCGCGTCCCTGACCCCTCGCGGCGGCTGACTTCAGGGACGCCAGCGACTGCCTCAGCCACTCCTGCAGGATGGTGGCGTCGGGGGTCCGCTCCAGGAACCTGTCCGCTCCCTTGAGCAGGACGCGAGCCCCGGCGAGGTCGTGGAGCCGCAGGCAGGCCCGTGCCAGGGCGATCCGGGCTTCTGCCTCATACCAGGGCGGAAAATCGGTCATCAATGCCAGCAGCCGCTGCGCGTCCGCCACATCCTCCTGGGCGCGCTCCACCTGGCCCTCGCGGGACCGCACCAGGGCGGAAACGGCGTAGGCGTTGACGATGCTCGGATAGTCGGACAGCCCGCACCGGCGCACCTGCTCGCGCGCCTGAGCGACGAACCGCGACCCCTCCTCCCAGT
>JBOGZE010000165.1:0-2473 GCA_050697055.1 Solirubrobacterales bacterium | reverse complement strand
CTCCTGGGCTCGCACAGCGTCGACGGCCTGGTAGGCGATGCCCTCGAGCGCCGCCCGCGCGAGGTGGGCGCGGGTCGTCCCGCGAGTGAGCCCGACGATGATCCCGCGGGCGTACGGGTCCCAGTGCGGCGAGCCGAGGCCGGTGAGCGCGGGAACGAAGTAGACGCCGTCGTTCGAGTCGAGCGAGCGGGCCAGCTCCTCGGTCTGGGCCGCGGCGTCGATCACCCCCAGCCCGTCGCGCAGCCACTGCACGGCGGCGCCGGTGACGAAGACGGCGGCCTCAAGTGCGTAGCTGACCTCGCCTCCGAGGCCCCAGGCAACCGTAGTCAGAAGGCCCTCGGTCGGGTCGGAGGCATGCGCGCCGGTGTTGAGGAGCACGAAGCTGCCGGTGCCGTAGGTGTTCTTCGCCTCCCCCGGCGAGTGGCAGGCCTGCCCGAAGAGCGCCGCCTGCTGGTCGCCGGCGATCCCCGCCACCGGCACCTCGCCGCCGAACTCGCCGGTGGCGCCGTAGACCTCCGACGACGGGGCCGGCTCGGGGAGGCGCTCCGGATCGACGCCGAGGAGCTCGCACAGCTCTCCGTCCCAGGTGAGCTTGCGGATGTCGAATAGCAGCGTCCGCGAGGCGTTCGAGTAGTCGGTGAGGTGGCGGCCGGTGAGCTTGAAGGCGATCCAGGAGTCGATCGTGCCGAAGACGGTGCCCGCGGGAAGCTCCGCGTTGCGGAGCAGCCACTCGATCTTGGTGCCGGAGAAGTAGGGGTCGATGACCAGGCCGGTGCGCTCGCGCACGAGCCGCTCGTGACCCTGCTCACGCAGCTCGTCGCAGCGAGTGGCGGTGCGGCGATCCTGCCAGACCAGCGCGTGATGAACCGGCTCGCCCGTTCTCGGGTCCCAGGCGACCACCGTCTCGCGCTGGTTGGTGATCCCGATTCCCCTCAGGTCGGAGCCCTGGACCCCGGCGTCGGAGAGCGCCCCGACCGCGACCTTCCGGGTCACCTCCCAGATCTCGGCGGCGTCGTGCTCGACCCAACCCGGCTGGGGGAAGAGCTGGCGGAACTCGCTATAGGCGCGCCCACGCGGGTGCCCGCGCTCGTCGAAGACGATGCAGGTGGTCCCCGTGGTCCCCTGGTCGATCGCCAGGATCATTCGCGGCAGGCTATCCCGGCGAGCGGGCCGGTAGTCCAAAGGCCGGCTCCGGGTTCGCGGGCGGATATTGTGCCCCGCCGTGGCGGCAGTGGAGGCGCATATCACCGGGACCGTCTGGAAGATCGAGGTCGCCGTCGGCGACCAGGTCGACGAGGGCGACACGGTGGTGATCCTCGAGTCGATGAAGATGGAGATGCCGGTCGAGGCCGAGGACCCCGGGATGGTGGCCGAGATCCGCTGCGAGGAGGGCCAGTCGGTGTCCGAGGGCGACGTCCTGGTCGTCTTCGAGTAACGGCCGGTGGATCGATGACCGAGGAGCTGGCCGGCGGGAAGCTTCGGCTCGATCAGCCGGCGGAGGCGGTTGCCCGGCTGACGCTCTCGCGGCCGGAGGCGCGCAACGCGCTCGACCACGAGCTGCTCGATGCGCTCACCGAGGCGATCCCGAGCCTCGACCGCGGGATCGAGATCCGCTGCTTGCTGATCACCGGTGAAGGCAAGGCGTTCTCGGCCGGCTATGACATCGCGGCGATCCCGGCGGAGAGCTTCGAGCGCGACGCCGAGGCCCTGATCGCCCATCCCTTCCACGCGGCGCTGGAGGCGGTGGCGGGACACCCGTGGCCGGTGATCGCCGCGATCAACGGCCACGCCCTTGGCGGCGGCCTGGAGGTGACCCTGGCCTGCGATCTGCGGATCTGCGCCGAGGGCGCCAAGCTCGGGATGCCGCCGGCGAAGCTGGGGCTGATCTACGGCCACACCGGACTCCAGCGCTTCATCGACGCGATCGGGGTGCCGCGAACGAAGGAGCTCTTGCTCACCGGGCGGAACTTCTCGGCCGAGCGCGCCGAGCGGATCGGCCTCGTGCACGAGGTGGTAGCCGACGGCGAGCTGGAGAGCGCGTCGATCGAGCTCGCCGCCGAAATCGCCGCCAACGCCCCGCTCTCGATGAAGGGCAACAAGCATGCGATTGACACGCTCAATGCCTATCCCCGTCTGACCGAGGCGGAGGAGAAGGAGCTGATCGAGCTGCGGCAGTCGTGCTTCGGCTCGGAGGACTTCCGCGAGGGGATCAGGGCCTTCGCGGAGAAGCGGGTGCCTCGGTGGAAGGGCCGTTAGGTCTGCGCGCCTTCCAGGGCTGGGGCGCCTATGGACACCGCCGGGGGATCAGCGAGGACGAGGTCGCCCGGGAGATGCAGCGGCTGAAGAGCTAAGCGCCAGCCGGTTCGACCCGCGGCTGCTCGCCCGTCTCCTCGCGCAGGGCGCCACCGGCCTTGGCGGTAGAGGGCCACCAGATCCTGTCGCCGAGCAGCTCCACCGCTGCCGGGACCATGAT
>JBOGZE010000164.1:0-2738 GCA_050697055.1 Solirubrobacterales bacterium | reverse complement strand
GGCCGAAGACGAGCATCGTCTTGTCGATTACGCCCGACTCCTTCATCTCCAGCCAGAGGTCGTTGCCCTCGCGGGAGCGCTCGCCGACCCCGCAGAAGGCGGAGAGGCCCTCGTGCTCCTCGGCGATCGAGCGGATCAGCTCCTGGATCAGCACGGTCTTGCCGACGCCGGCGCCGCCGAAGAGGCCGACCTTGCCCCCCTTCGCATAGGGGGCGAGGAGGTCGACGACCTTGATCCCGGTCTCGAGGATCTCCTGCGATGGAGCGAGGTCCTCGACTTCGGGGGCGGGACGGTGGATTGGCCAGCGCTCCTGCACGTCGACCGGGGGGCCCTCGTCGATCGTCTCGCCGAGCAGGTTGAAGATCCGGCCCAGGGTCTCCTTGCCGACCGGGACAGTGATCGGGCCGCCGGTGTCGATCACCTCGTCGCCCCGCTGGAGGCCGTCGGTGGCGTCCATCGCGATCGCCCGGACGCGGTCGTCGCCGAGGTGCTGCTGCACCTCGCAGACCAGGTCGAGCGCGGTCCGGCCCTCCTCGGGCGGCACCTCGATCTTCAGCGCGGTGAAGATCTCGGGGATGTGGTCAGGGAAGACGACGTCGATGACGACGCCGGTCACCTGCTCGACCGTTCCAACATTTCCATTGTCAGCCATTCGTCTCCTTCGCTATTTCAAGTTCTAGGCGACGCCCTCGGCGCCCGCCACGACCTCGAGGATCTCCTGGGTGATCTCCGCCTGACGCACCCTGTTCATCTCCAGGGTCAGGTCGCTGATCACCTCCTTGGCGTTCTCGGCGGCGTTTCGCATCGCGGTCATCCGGGCGCCGTGCTCGGAGGCGGTGGACTCGAGCAGGGCTCGATAGACGTTGAGCTGGGCGTACTCGGGGATCAGCTCGGCGAGCAGCTCCTCGGGCTCGGGCTCGTAGACCCAGAGCGCCCGGCGGTGAGCCTCGGCGAGCTCTTCGTCGACCTCCTCGGCGACGGGGGTCAGCTCCTCGACCCCCTCGCCGAACACGTCGGCCTGCTGGATCGGCAGGAGCGTCTGCCGGCGCACGTACTGGGTCAGCGGCGAGACGTAGCGGTTGAAGATCAGGTCGACCCGGTTGAGCTCCTCGTCAACGTACGCGACGACCAGCTCGTCGGCGATCTCCCGGGCATTGGCGAAGGCCGGCCTATCGGTGAAGCCGACGAACTCGCCGCGCAGCTCCTCGCCGCGGAAGCGCATCGTCGAGGCGCCACGGCGCCCCACCACCGAGAACTCCACCGACTTCCCCTCGGCCGAGAGCTCGCGCTGGAGCTGGATTCCGGCGCGGATGATCTGCGAGTTGAACGAGCCCGCGAGGCCGCGGTCCCCGGTGACTAGGAGGATCCCCACCTTCCGCTGCTCCTCGTGCTCCTGGAGCACCGGAAGATTGCGGGCCTCGGCGCCGACCGCCTCGGCGACCTGCCTGGTCATGTTGCGGAGGGTGCGCGCGTAGGGCCGGAGCTGGTCGATCCGCTGCTCGGCCCGGCGCAGCCGCGCCGCCGCCACCATCTCCATCGCCCGGGTGATCTTCTGGACGTTCTTCACCGAGCTGATCCGGTTCTTTACCTCTTTACGAGTGGCCATGAGTCAGATGGAGTTCGGCGTGGCTGATCGGCGGGTGGCAGCGCGCGACGGCGTACCGGCGCCGCCGTGGCATAGGCGACGGTATGCCGGAGCGCGTTGACGGGACCCGCCGCCTATCACGCCGGCGCCGCCTCCTTCTCGGGCTCCGCCGGAGCTCGCTGCGCCTCAGACTTGATCCGCTCCGACTCGCCCTCCTCAAGGGGGTTGCCCTCCTTGTCGAAGTCGGGGCCGAAGTCGTCGACCATCTCCTCGGTCGCCTTTCCGAGCGCCTCCTCGTCCTCGTCCGGGAACTGGCCGGTCTCGTTGATCCGGTCGAGCAGATCCTGGTTCTCGGCGCGGAGCCGGGCGAGCAGGTCGGCGAGGAACTCCGACACCCGCTCCGTCTTGATCCGATCCAGGTAGCCGCCGGTGCCGGCGAAGATCGCGGCGACCTGCTCGGCCGTGTTCATCGGCTCGCGCTCCTTCTGGTTGAGCGCCTCGACCATCCGCTCGCCGCGGCCTAGGGTGGCCTGGGTCTCCGGATCGAGCTCCGAACCGAACTGGGCGAACGCCTCGAGCTCGCGGTACTGGGAGAGGTCGAGGCGGAGCTTCCCCGCCACCTTCTTCATCGCCTTCGTCTGGGCGTTGCCGCCCACCCGCGAGACCGAGGTGCCGACGTTGATCGCCGGGCGGACCCCCGAGTAGAAGAGGTCGGTCTCGAGGAAGATCTGACCGTCGGTGATCGAGATCACGTTGGTCGGGATGTAGGCAGAGATGTCGCCGGCCTGGGTCTCGATCACCGGCAGCGCGGTCAGCGAGCCCCCTCCCTGGGCGTCGGAGAGCTTCACCGCCCGCTCCAGCAGCCTCGAGTGGAGGTAGAAGACATCGCCCGGGTAGGCCTCGCGGCCCGGCGGGCGGCGGAGCAACAGCGACATCTGCCGGTACGCCGCCGCGTGCTTGGACAGGTCGTCGTAGATGCAGAGGGCGTGCTTGCGCTGGTAGAGGAAGTGCTCGCCCATCGCGCAGCCCGCGTACGGGGCCATGTACTTGACCGGCGCCGCCTCGTCGGCGGGGGCGGCGACGATGATCGTCGAGTCCATCGCCCCGGCGTCCTCGAGGGTCTCCATCACCTGGACGACCGTGGACATCCGCT
>JBOGZE010000163.1:0-2716 GCA_050697055.1 Solirubrobacterales bacterium | reverse complement strand
TGGCGGACCTTGCGCACCGCGGCGATCGAGGTGCTGCAGGCCTTGGCGATCTCGCCGTCGGCCCTCTCCGGATCGCGCCGGATCTCGAACTCGAGCCGGGCTGAGGCCTGAATCTGCTGGCGAACGTCCGCGGGGGCATCGGCGGGCGCAGCCTTGAGGGCTGTCTCCGCCGCGAGCTCGCGGCGGCAGACGAGGCAATGGACCCCGCCCTTCTCCTTCTTCCAGCCAGCGGGCATCTTCGGGCGCGTCACTTCCGGCATGAAGCGAGCCGTGACGTCACAACGCGCACAGGTCCAACTGGCTTCGGCCACCTTGCTCATCAGATCAATCTTCCTTTCGGGGGACCCCTCGTGTTGTGATCGCAAGCGGGCCGAGGGGAAGCCCCGTCAAGCGATTCGAATAACAGGGTACCGGGTCAACGGGTCGGACCACCCTTAAATCCCCCAACGTGGACGAAAATGCCCACCGAGAGCCGAATCGGGCCCGGCCAAGACTCCCCGACCGCCCACTCGGGCGATCGTGCCGGCTGCCACTTTTGTCCCGGTTGCTCAGCCCTTGCCCGAGATCAGCTCCCAGGCGCGCTTCAGCTTCGACTCCAGCTCGCTCTCGGGTTCCTCGGCGGGGTTCTCGCCCATCGCCGCCGGGTTCTCGCTCGGCTGGGGCAGCCGCTCGGCGGCCGCCCGGTCGAGCTTCAGCAGCGCCCCACGCTCGAAGATCTCCTCGATTTGGGCGGCATCGCAGAAGCGCCGTCCTCCCGGCAACACGCTGCTGTCGAGCACGACCCCGTCGAAGACGTCCTCTTCCGGCGCCGCGAGCACGTGCTCGATCCGCCCGACCTCCTCGCCGTCGCACGAATACACCGGGGCGCCCTCGGCGAGGGTCAGGTAGGAGCTCGGCTGCCCCAGGTCCTCCATCTGAGGCGAGGCTAGCGCAGCGCCTAGACAGCTGTCTGGGCAGCGGCCGCCAGCCGCCCGAGCTCGCGGCCGAGCGTCTCCGGGGTCCACTCGGCCGATTCGGAGAGCAGCAGGCGTGCCCCGGACTCGGCCAGAGCCGCGATCGCGTAGCCGAGCAGCCGGGCGGTCGCCTCCGGGCTCTGGCCTCCGCCGCGCCCCTCGCGAAGCTCCAGCCACCCGCGCGCGAGCACCGTGAGCGCGTCGATCTGCGCTTCGCGGCCGCGCTGGATCCGACGCGCCACCGCGGCGTTGCCGCCCCCTTCGCCGAGGAAGATCAGCCGGTAGACGTCCGGCGAGGAGGCCACCGCCCGCAGAAACCCGGTGTAGCCCTCGATCAGGGTGCTCTCGGGGTCGCTGAGCTCGGCCCCCTCGAAGGCGGTCTGGATTTCGGTGAGGATGCGAGCCTCCTCGCGGGCGAGGAGCGCCCGGAAGAGCGAGTCTTTGCTCGAGTAGCACGCATAGACGACCGGCTTGGTCACCCCTGCCTGATCGGCGACCGCCTGCATCGAGGTCCCGTCGTAGCCGTGCTCGAGGAAGAGCTCGAGGGCGGCGTCGAGGACCTCCGGGCGGCGGCGCTCGGGACCGAGGTGGGCGGCACGGCGGCGCTTGCCGTCGCTGCGAGGGCGCTCCGCGGATGCGAGGGCGCTGCGACTAGGAGCGACCCGTTTGGAGTCGGAGGAGCGACCCGCCTTCCGGTGGTCGGTGTGTGACGAGGTTCCCGTTTCCGCCATTCCTACTTAGGGTAGCATTTTGCTACTCTCGGTAGCAATCATGGCCACCGAGGACAAGACGACCGCCCCCGACCAGAACGGCGCCCCCGAGGAGGGCGAGGGCGAGATCAGGGAGCAGCTCGGGATCGAGATCTCGGACTCCCCCTTCTCGATGGAGCTCTCCCAGGATCAGAAGGACATCCGCGACTGGGTGCACGGCTTCGCCGAGCAGACGGTGCGGCCGGCGGCGCACGAGTGGGACGAGAAGGAGGAGTTCCCCTGGCCGATCGTCCAGGAGGCGGCGAAGATCGGCCTCTACGGCTTCGAGGCAATTGCCCAGTTCTGGGCCGATCCCTCCGGGATCACCTTCCCGATCGTCAACGAGGAGCTCTTCTGGGGCGACGCCGGGATCGGCATGTCGATCTTCGGTACCAACCTGGCAGTCGCCGGCATCTTCGCCTCGGGCACGCCCGAGCAGCTGGGCGAATGGGTGCCGCAGTGCTTCGGCACCCCGGACGACCCCAAGGTCGGCGCCTTCTGCTCCTCGGAGCCCGATGCCGGCTCCGACGTCTCCAACATCAGGACGACGGCGAAGTACGACCAGGCGAAGGATGAGTGGGTCTTGAATGGCCAAAAGGCCTGGGCGACCAACGGCGGCATCGCCAACGTCCACGTGGTGATCGCATCGGTCGACCGCGAGCTGGGCTCGCGCGGCCACGCCGCCTTCGTCATCCCCCCGGGGACCAAGGGCTGCGAGCAGGGCGCCAAGGTGAAGAAGCATGGAATTCGAGCGAGCCATACAGCCGACGTCCATCTCGACGACTGCCGCGTGCTCGGCTCCTGCCTGCTCGGAGGCAAGGAGAAGCTCGATGAGAAGCTGGCGAGGGCGCGAGAGGGCAAGAGCTCCAAGGGCCAGGCTGCGATGCGGACCTTCGAGCTCTCCCGCCCCACCGTCGGCGCTCAGGCGGTCGGGATCGCCAGGGCGGCCTACGAGTACGCGCTCGACTACGCCAAGGAGCGCGAGACCTGGGGCCGGAAGATCATCGAAAATCA
>JBOGZE010000162.1:0-2587 GCA_050697055.1 Solirubrobacterales bacterium | reverse complement strand
AGGACGGTGGGCGAGGGGGCGGTCCCGCGATACGGAGGTCAAGGATTGACCTGGCAGGTTTCAGTCGGCGCGAATGCGGTGATCGGAGTCGCCTACCTTGCGATCGCCTAACAGCGTCGTCTCCGCGTCCGCGACCGTTGTGGGGGGGACCGCGCCCCCGAGATCGCGATCGTGATCCTTTCCGGCTTCTCCGCCGAGCGGATGAGCGACTCGGCGCTACAGCGGGGCGCTGACGGCTACGTCGAGAAGGGCACCCCGATCGAGGAGCTCCGCCGGACCACCCGCCGCGCCGTCACCGCCCGGCGCGGCTGGTAGCGGCCGCGGATCAGCGTTCGTAGAAGCGGGGCACCCAGGACTCGAACCTGGAATCGCCGACTTTGGAGGCCGGTGCCTTCGCCAGTTAGGCCAGTGCCCCGTCGCCCGAGATCGTAGCCGGGCCTAGGGGCGCGGCTCGCCCTTCGCGTCCTTCTTCGGCTCCGGCTTCGGCTTCGGTTTGGGGAGCGGCAGCGGCTCCGGGGGGAGGTCGGAGCGGCAGCCCGCCCCGGCGCAGGTGGAGAAGTAGAGGAGGGCGTTGAAGAGGTACTTGCGGACCGGATTGAATCGCTTGTTGGCCGCCAGCGAGCGAAGCTGGAACGGGTCGTAGAGCATGTCGTAGAGCTCGGTCTGCCCGTTGGCGTAGAGCACGTAGAGGTAGCGGTCGGTGCGGATCGCCTTGTAGGCGGGGGCGAAGTTGCTGTTGGCGACGGACTTCAGCGACTTGATCGGATTCTTCTCCTGGTCGAGGTTCTTGACGCCCTTCCTGCCGGCGAGCCGGACCTTGGCGATGGCGCTGTGCGCGAGGCTCGCTGCCGAGGCCGACTCGGGCCCGGTGTTGCCGCGGCTCGGGCCGGTGTCGGCTTCAAAGAGGATCGGACGTGCTGAGCGCGCGCCCGGATTCTGGGCGTAGGGCAACAGGGAACGGCCATCGAGCGAGGGGTCGGGGGAGCCCGCGATGTCCAGGATTGTCTCCGGCACGTCGGTGAGCGAGACGAGCTCGTCGCTGACCGCGCCGGCCGGAATCCCCGGCCCCCGGATCAGCAGCGGCACCTTCGAGGAGGGGTCATAGGGCAGGTACTTGCCGCCGATGATCCGATGCTCTCCGCGGAAGAAGCCGTTGTCGGAGGCGAAGATGATGTACGTCTCCTCGAGGACCCCCTTCTCGCTGAGGGCATCGACGATTCCTCGTACCGCCTCGTCCACCGACAGCAGCTGCTCCTCACGCCGGAGGCGCTCGTTGGTAATCGTCCGCTTCACGCCCTTGCCGAGTCGCCTGCGCGCCTGCTTCTGGAGCCACCTCGGCTTGTCGGAGATGTTCTTCTCGTTGAAGCCCGGGACCCGCGGGAGGCTCGTCCCGGAGAGCGTGAATAGGTGGCGAGGCGCCGGCTCGAACGGGCCGTGCGGGGCGTTGAACCAGACGTTCATCATGAACGGCTCCTCCGAGCTGTCGAGGCCCTCGATGAACTCCTCCGCCTTGCGACCGAAGACGTCGGTCTGGTAATTGCTGGGCTCGCCGGGGTAGAACTTCACCTCCGGCGTGTCGCCCGGCCCGGTCTGCTCGAACAGCGAATAGTTGAAGTAGACGCCGCCGTCGGAGATCCTCCCGTACCACTCGTCCCAACCGTCGGGCACGGGTCGCGGGTCGGACACGGTCGGACCGTAGCCGTTCATGTACTTGCCGATGTGGACGTTGTAATGGCCGCTGTCCCCGGTCCAGACCGGCAGCGCGTTCGACTCGTGGGCCTTGAAGTTCTCCCAGCCACCAAAGGGCGGGAGGTTGCCGCGGACGCCGTGGTTGTGCATGTACTGGCCGCTCAGGAGCGTCGCCCTCGCCGGGCAGCAGAGCGGATAGGAGACGTAGGCCCGCCTGAAGCTGGCTCCCTGGCTGCCGATCAGCGCCTGGGTATTCGGCATCACCGCCAGCTCACCGGCGGTCTGGTCGTCGGTGAGGATGAAGATCACGTTCTTCGGCGAGGCGCCCTCCGCGTGCCGCGTGGCGAGGCCCAGGGTAAGGGCGCCGGCGAGGGCGACGATCGCGGCCAGCACCACGAGGCGACGAGGAGTATGGGCGATCGTGGTGTCGGTCGAAGGCAGCGTCATCGGAGTCGCGAGGGATCCATCGGCGGGGAGGCCCGTGCAGCTAGAACCACCCCAGGCGGGTCGAGTTTCGCCCTCGAGAGGCGGGCGCGCAACCGTAGCGACCCCCGAGGTCGGATGCGGGTTTCCGGCCCTGCGCCTGGCCGAACCTATAATCGGCGCTTCGCGGGCGAGGTGTTAACGGCTGCACATGACCCTTCCAAGGTCAAAGAACGGGTTCGATTCCCGTCGCCCGCTTGGCATCCGCGCGTGGGAAGATGCCTCCTACATAGGCGGCCCCTCGGAGCCGCCGCTACATCGGGGCGTGGCGCAGTCTGGTAGCGCATTCGGCTGGGGGCCGAAAGGTCGCTGGTTCAAATCCAGTCGCCCCGACTCTCACCGCTCGTGCCTGCCACGCACGGATCAGGCACGCAAGGCCACGCACGACCACGCATAGCTCCGCAAGGACCTAGAC
>JBOGZE010000161.1:0-2251 GCA_050697055.1 Solirubrobacterales bacterium | reverse complement strand
ATCGCCCCCGGCGCCGCGTTGGAGGCCGATTCGCCGTGGCGGAAGAAGTAAGCCCGGATCACCCCACTAAATCAGGCCCGCTACCCGCAGGCAGCCGACCGGATGGCGTTCAGACTCCGCGGGCCTTCTGGATCAGTGCCCGCGCAGCGGGTAGCGCTGGGCGGTGGAGCGCTCGGCCAGCGGCAACGAGCGCTCGAGCTCGTCGAGGCACTCATACAGGGCCACGTCACGGGCGCGCCTGGCGGCCGACTGGGCGCCGGTCGCGTCCTCGTGCTCGCGGACGACCCCGGCGAGCGCCCGAAAGCGGCTCAGGGTGCCGTGACGAGCGGCCGGCCAGTGGCGGGCCACCCGGGGGAAGGGTCGCTCGCTCACAGCTCGCCGCAGATCAGCCGCAGCTGCCGGTAGAGCTCCGCGTCGTGTCCCGAGAGCTCGCCGCCCTCGGCACGGGCCTCGGCCTCGTGCTCGCGGATCGCCGCCGCCAGCGCGTGGAAGCGCCGCTCGCCGAGCCGCTCGTGGACCAGGTAGGTAAGAGGGCTCTGCTGGCTTGCCGTGGCGGTGTCGTTCATTTAAATCTTCTTGATCCTCAAACTCAAGAAACGGGTCGACAGCGTAGCAGAGCGATTTGTTTGGCCTGGCGCAGGGCCGGGTCTCGCTCCGGGGTGCGTATCGCACACATGATGAGAGGGCGCTCCGCAGGCGAAGCCGAGGAGCGACCCGATTCTCGTGGGCTTGAGAGAATCGCCGAGATGCGTCAGCTGACCAGCCTCGACGCGCAGTTCCTGGCGCTGGAGAGCTCGCACCAGACCGGCCACGTTGCCGGCCTGACCGTCCTCGATCCCTCCACGACCAGGAGCGGCGACCTCGGCTTCGAGGACATCTGCGCCCTGATGGAGGAGCGGCTGCCGCTGCTGCCGCCGCTGCGCTGGCGGCTGGTGGAGGTACCGTTCGGGCTCGACTATCCCTACTGGCTCGACGATCCCCATTTCGACCTCGACTTCCACGTCCGCGAGCTGGCGCTGCCGCCCGGAGGCGCCGAGGAGAAGCTCGCCGAGCAGGTCTCGCGGATCGTCGCCCGGCCGCTCGACCGCTCCCGGCCGCTCTGGGAGATCTACCTGATCCACGGGCTCGAGCACGGCCACAAGGCGCTCCTGACCAAGATCCACCACTCGCTGGTCGACGGGCTCTCCGGCGCCGAGATCATGGGGGTGCTCTTCGACCTGGCGCCGGAGGGGCGCGAGCTCGAGGAGGCCGACCAGAACGGCGCCGAGCGGGAGCCGACCGAGCTCGAGATGCTGACCCGGGGGCTGATCGGGGTGCCCCGCTACCCGCTGCGGATTCTCCGCTCGCTGCCCACCGCGCTGCCCAATCTCGACGAGTCACCGGTCTTTGCCAGCATCCCGGGAACCGGCCTGGTCGCCCGGGTTGCCGACCGGATGGCGAAGACCCTGACCGGGCGAGGCGAGAGCGGCATCCTCTCCCACACCCATTTCAAGGCGCCGAAGACCTGCTTCAACGCCAGGATCTCGCAGCACCGGCGCGTCGCCTTCGGCCAGCTCCCCCTCGACGAGGTGAAGACGGTCAAGAACGAGCACGACTGCACGGTCAACGACGTGGTCGTCTCGATCTGCGCCGGCGCGGTACGGAGCTGGCTGCTCGAGCACGACGAGCTCCCCGACCAGTCGCTGGTCGCCCAGATCCCGGTCTCGGTGCGGACCGACGAGCAGATGGGCACCTTCGGCAACCGGATCATGCTGATGAGCGCGCCGCTGTTCACCGACGAGCCCGACCCGGTGGTGCGGCTGCGGAGGACCCACGAGGCGCTGCGGGCGATGAAGGAGCACCACAAGGCGCTCCCGGCGGAGCTGCTCAAGGACACCAACCACTTCATCCCGCCGGCGGTCTTCTCCCGCGCCGCCCGCGCCACCTTCGCGATCTCGACCAGCGGTCGCGGACGGCCGACCTGGAACCTGGTGATCTCGAACGTCCCCGGCCCCCAGTTCCCGCTCTACTGCGCCGGCGCCCGGCTGGTCGCGACCTATCCGGTCTCAGTGATCACCGACGGGATGGGGCTCAACATCACGGTCATGAGCTACATGGGCCACATGGACTTCGGCATCGTGGCCGACCGTGACCAGATGCCCGACCTGGACAAGCTGCTGCCCTGGGTGCGCGAGGAGCTCAGCGAGCTGCGACGGGTGGGTTGACCGCGGCCGGCGCGGGCCGGCGCCAGGCCTTGGGCACCGCCCAGCGG
>JBOGZE010000160.1:0-17599 GCA_050697055.1 Solirubrobacterales bacterium | reverse complement strand
CGCCCGACGATCGCGAGATGTCCGCCGGCGAGGGCGTCGCTCAGTGGGGAGGGGAGTGTTTCCCGTTCCAGTTCCCGCATCGGAGATACCAGACGGCTTCTGTTGGTCTTGGGACGATGGGAGAAGTTCTTGGTCCGCGCCCAATCCGGGTCACGGCCTGCGGCGGATTATAGGGAGGGGTCCCCGCCAGCCGACCAGGCGCCTCAAACGGACGCATTTTGCGGCCGCGGGAACCGTCGTCTGGGTCGGGGTCCCGAACTACCATCAGGGTGATGCCGATCCACGAGTTTGATTGCCTCAAGTGCGGGCACCGCTTCGAGGAGTTGGTCGGATCGCACGGAACGGAGGCCGCTGAGGTCAAGTGCCCGGAGTGCGGCGCCACCGAGTTGAAGCGCCGGATCTCGCCCTACGCGCAGGGGCCCCGCCAGCTCACGCCCAACCAGCGACGGAGGCTCGAGGACAAGCGCGGCACTGACCGGGGGGGCGCCAAGCAGCGCTTCAAGCAGCAGCGAGTCGCGGAGCGCCGCGCCGCATCCCGGCGGGCCGGCCCGAGGGGCAACCGTTGAAGGATGCCGCCGCCCGTCGCGAGGCCCTGGTGGAGGTCTATAACCAGGCCTCCGTCTGCGAGCTGTGCCCATTGGCCGAGACTCGCAACACGGTCGTCTTCGGCGCCGGAAACGCCGACGCCGACCTGATGTTCGTCGGCGAGGCCCCGGGCGCCGAAGAGGACCGGCAGGGACTGCCCTTCGTCGGCCGCGCCGGAGCCTTCCTCACCGAGCTCCTCGAGGGGATCGGCCTGAGGCGCGAAGACGTCTTCATCAACAATCTCCTCCTGTGCCGGCCGCCCGGCAACCGCGACCCGCAGTCCGAGGAGGTCGATGCCTGCCGGCCGTGGCTGGAGAAGAGGATCGAGCTGATCCAGCCCCGGGTGATCGGAACGTTGGGGAACTTCGCCACCAAGCTGCTCACCGGCAACCCGATCGGGATCACCAGAGTGCGGGGCACGACGCAGGAGCACGTGATCGGGGGCCGGCCGGTCTATCTGCTGCCGCTCTTCCATCCGGCGGCCGGGTTGCGGACGCCGGCGGTCGCCGATCAGCTTCGCCGGGACTTCGAGGCGATCCCCGGGCTGCTCGAGCGGGCGCTGCCCGAGGGGCCTGCCCCGCTAGTCCCAGAACGAGAGCGTGAGCCGGACCAGCTCGGCTTCTTTGGCTGAGACCGAGCGCACTTCGAGCGCCGCTGAGACCGAGGCACTCGGGGAGCGGATCGCGGCCGGACTCGGTCCCGGCGACGTCGTTCTCGTTAGCGGTGAGCTCGGCACCGGCAAGACCACCCTGATCCGCGGCGCCTGCCGGGCGCTCGGGGTCACCGACCGGGTCACCTCGCCCACCTTCACGATCGGCCACCGCTACCGCGGACGGCTCCCCGTCTCCCACCTCGACCTCTACCGGCTCGAAGGGCTCGAACGCGAGGACCCCGGCCTTCTCGACGACTATCTCGACCCGGACTCGGTTGCCCTGATCGAGTGGCCGGAATCGGCCTCTGCTCGGCTCGGCGGGGTCACGGCGCGAGTGACGCTCCGCCACCTGGGTGGCGACCACCGGGAAATCGAGACTCAGTACCCGTAGTCCTGCTGTGCCTGGTCGACCTGGTCCTGGGCCTTCTTGATTGCCTCATCCGCCTGCTGCTGGGCCTCGGTCGCCTGCTGCTGGGCCTCGGTGGCCTGCTGCTGGGCCTGGTCGATCGCGGTCGAGATCGACTTCTGCGCCTCGCTGGCCTGCTGCTGGACCGAATCGATTGCCTCGTTCGCGTTCTCCTCCTCGTCGTCACCGCATCCGGCGACGCCGACCCCAAATGCGGCGATCGCGAGCGAGGCGGCGATGGCGGAGCCGCGCCGGGCGCTGACCGTGAACCTGCTGGACTGCTTGGACATGAGTGGTCACCTCTCCCACCTGCAGTTCGTAAGGGCCGCACTCTATTGACGACGGTCCTCGGCATGGACACCGCCACCGCCGACGCCGTCGTCGGGGTGGCCCGCGGCGGACAGATCCTCCGCGAGGCGGCGGTGGAGCCGGACTCCGAGGGCCGTCCGAGGCACTCGCGGGTGCTGCTGGGGGAGGTCGAGCGCTGCGCTGAGGCGGCCGGCGGCTGGGCCGAGGTCGACCGGATCGCGGTTGGGATCGGCCCCGGGTCGTACACCGGCCTGCGGATCGGGATCGCCACCGCCCGTGCCCTTGCGCAGGCCCGGCGGCTGCCGCTCGCAGGGGTCGGCTCGTTGGCGGCGCTGGCCCACGGCATAGCCGAGCATCCGGAGGCCGGCGGGCGGCCGCTTCTGCCGGTGATCGACGCGCGGCGCGGTCAGGTGTTCGCGGCGCTTTACAAAACGGGTCGCTCCTCACCTGATGAAACGGGTGGCTCCTCACGGAGCCCCCTCGCATCTGCGGAGCGCCCTCGCATCCTCGATTGCGAGGAGCTCTGGGAGCCCCTGGTCGCGGATCCCGCCGAGCTCGCCGAGCGGCTGACCGAACTCGAGGCGAGCCCGCTGGCGGCCGGCGACGGGGCGGTACGATTTCGCCCAGAGTTCGAGGCCGCCGGCGTCACGGTTGCACCATCCGAGGCTCCCGTCCACGGAATATCCGCGCGGGACGTGTGCGCGCTCGGAGAGTCGACCGCGGAGGCGCCGCCGGACCGAATCGAGCCCGTCTACCTGAGACCCCCCGATGCGAAGAGATGGCTTCAGCGAGATAGACGGTGGCCCGGCGGCTGAGCCCGGCGGGTTGAGGCTGCGCAAGCTCGCTTACGGCGACCTCCCCTCGGTGATCGCGATCGAGCGCCGCTCGTTCCCTACCCCGTGGTCGCTGGCGATGTTCGTGCTCGAGCTCTCGAAGCCGTCCGGGATCTGCCTCGCCGCCGAGGACGACGACGGCCTGGTCGGCTACCTGGTCTGCGCCCGCTACGACGAGGTCTGGCACCTGATGAACGTCGCGATCCACCCAGAGCGCCGGCGGCGCGGGGTCGCGACCGACCTGATCGAGCGCCTCTTCGAGGACGCCGGTCCGGGTGCCCGCTTCACGCTCGAGGTCCGCGTCTCCAACGGTCCCGCGATCGCCATGTACCAGCAGTTCGGTTTCCGCTCAGCCGGCCGACGCCGCCGCTACTACCACGACAACGGCGAGGACGCCCTGATCATGTGGTTCGAGTCGCCGGCGCGGGCCGGCGTCGCGTAGACCGCGCCGGCGCCGCCGATGAAGCTGCTGGCGATCGAGACCTCGTGTGATGACACTTGCGCGGCGGTCACCGGCGGACCGCAGGTGCTCTCCAACGTCGTCTCCTCGCAGGCGGTCTTGCACCAGGAGTTCGGCGGGGTGGTGCCCGAGGTGGCCTCGCGCCACCACCTCGAGCTGGTCAACGCGGTGGTGGCGGCGGCGCTGCAGAGGGCCGGCATCGAGATCGAGGAGGTGGACGCGATCGCGGTCACTCGGGGCCCTGGCCTTATCGGGGCACTCCTGGTCGGTCTCAGCACAGCCAAGGCCCTGGCGGCCGCGCACCGCAAGCCGCTGATTCCGGTCGATCACCTCCAGGGTCACGTCGCCGCAAACTTCCTCAAACCCGAGCCGCTCGACCCCCCTTTCCTCTGTCTGGTGGCGAGCGGTGGACACACCCTGCTGGCGGGCGCCCACGACCACACCTCGTTCGAGACGCTTGGCGCCACCCTCGACGATGCGGCCGGCGAGGCCTTCGACAAGGGAGCGCGGCTGCTCGGGCTGGGCTATCCGGGCGGCCCGGCGATCGAGAGCGCCGCCCGCAGAGGCGATCCCGAGGCGTTCGATTTCCCGGTGGCGATGAGAGAGCGGGGACTCGACTTCAGCTACAGCGGGATCAAGACGGCGCTTGTCTACCTCGTCCGAGAGCTTGGCCCCGAGCGGACCGAGTCGCGGCGCGCCGACCTTGCCGCCTCCTACCAGCGCGCGATCGTCGATCAGCTGCTGGCGAAGCTCGAGCGGGCGTTAGCCGAGGGGGCCCCGCAGATGCGAGGGCGCTCCGACGGCGAAGCCGAGGAGCGACCCGTTTCAGGTGGGAGGAGCCACCCGATTAATGAGGGGAACTGGCGGGCGGTTGCGCTGGGCGGGGGGGTGGCCGCCAACTCCGAGCTCAGGGATCGGGCCGCAGCCCTCTGCGAGGAGCTGGGACTGCCGCTGAAGCTGGTTCCGATCGAGCTCTGCACCGACAACGCCGCGATGATCGCCTCGGCTGCCCGCTATCAGGAGCCGATCCCCTATCCCGACTACCTCGACTTCGATGCGTTCGCCACGACTGGTCCTGTACGCGCGGCCTGACTGCCATCTCTGCGACCAGGCCAGGGCGCAGCTCGAGGCGCTGCGAGCCGAGGGACTTCCCTTCGAGCTCGAGGAGGTGGACATCGACTCGGACGACCGGCTGCTCGCCCGCTATCTC
This sequence comes from Solirubrobacterales bacterium, assembly GCA_050697055.1. GTDB lineage: Bacteria > Actinomycetota > Thermoleophilia > Solirubrobacterales > 70-9 > CAVVYV01. The sequence goes on along the minus strand of JBOGZE010000160.1, from coordinate 13,144 downwards.
GAGCGGATCCCGGTGGTGACGCTCGACGGCGAGGTGGTCAGCGAACTGGGCCTCGACCCCAAGGGACTTCGAGCCAGGCTCGATACCGTGTCGGGATGATCGAGGACGGCGGCGCGGGGACAGCGGAGGAGCGGGGGATCGGTGAGATCGGCGACGGCGAGAGACTGTCGCTCGGGGTCGCCGCGCGCCTTTCACGCTACCTGCAGGTGCTGACCCAGGCGCGAAAGATGGGCAAGGACACGATCTCCTCCCAGGAGCTCTCCGACTACACCCACATCAACTCGACCCAGATCCGCCGTGATCTCTCCGGCTTCGGCAAGTTCGGTAAGCGGGGGGTGGGGTACAACGTCGACTCGCTTGTCCGCGAGATCCGCAAGATCCTCCGCACGGCGGGCCAGCACAACATCGCCCTCTTCGGCGCCGGCAACCTCGGCCAGGCGATTGCCAGCTCCGACATCTTCGCCGACCACGGTTTCCGGATCGTCGCGATGTTCGACGTCGACCCTGCGGTGGTCGGGCGACGGGTAGGCAGCCTCTCGGTTCGCCACTTCGACGAGCTCGACCCGGTGGTCTCCGAGGAGGAGGTGGTGGTCGGGGTGCTGGCGGTGCCGGCCGACAATGCTCAGGAGGTCGCCGACCGCTTGGTCGATGCGGGAGTGAAGATCATCTTCAACTACTCCGAGCAGCTGCTGCAGGTCCCACCCGACGTCACCGTGCACACCTCGAGTCCCGCGGTGGACCTGCTCTACGCGCTCTACTTCTACCTCACATAGCAGCTGCCTCCGCGACCTTGTCCGAGCCGGTGACCGACCCCGAGCCACAGCACTCCGGGCTCGACCTCGAGGCGGTTCGCGAGGTCTTCGAGTCGTCGGCCGACTTTACGATCGGCCTCGAAGAGGAGTTCGCGATCCTCGATCCGGCGACCCTCGACCTCGAACATCGCTTCGAGGAGCTGTTCGGCGCCTGCCGCGCCGACGAGCTCCTCGCTCTGTCGGTGAAGGGTGAGCTGATCGACACCGAGATCGAGATCCGCTCGGGGCGCGGCGAGACGTTCGCCGAGGCCGCCTCGCGCCAGCGCCGGCGCCGCGAGCGCCTGTTCGCGATCGCCGAGTCGATGGGGCTGGGCCTGGGCGCCACCGGCACCCACCCCTGGGCCAGCTACCTCGACCAGCGGGTCATCGACACGCAGCACTATCGCCGGCTCGAGGGCGACCTCCGCTGGGTGGCCCAGCGAAACAACACCTGGAGCCTCCACGTCCACATCGGCATCCGTGGCGCGGACCGGGTGGTCGCCGTCTGCGACCGGATGCGGGAGTGGCTGCCGATCCTGCTCGCCGCCTCGGCCAACTCCCCGTTTCTGGACCATCGCGACACCGGCCTGCACTCGGTCCGGACCGAGATCTTCACCCGGACCTTCCCCCGCTGCGGCGTCCACGAGCCCTTCGGCGACTGGGCGACCTACGCGGACTTCGTGCGGCTCCTGGAGGAGACCGGCTCGATCGCCGAGGCGACCCAGCTCTGGTGGTCGGTGAGACCGCACCACTCCTTCGGCACGGTCGAGGTGCGGATCTGCGACGCGCAGACTCGCGGCGACGAGTCGTTCAACCTCGCCGCCCTGATCGCCGCCTGCGCCACCCAGGCGGCGCTCGAGTACGACGAGCTCGGCTACGGCGGAGGCGGGACGCTGCTGGGCGAACGGGAGATCGAGGAGAACCTCTGGAGGGCGATCCGCCACGGGATGGACGCCGAGATGATCGACTTCCGCGATCGGCGCACCACGCCCGCCCGGGCCGTGCTCGAGGAACTGATCGAATGGACCGAGCCGGCCCGCCGCCGGCTAGGGGTGGAGGTGGAGCTGCCGGAGAAGAACGGGGCGCAGCGCGCCCACCGCGCCCTTGCCGAGCGGGCCCCGATCGAGGCGATTTACCGGCACGCGGTCGAGGAGACGAAGCGCACCTACGCTCCAGAGAGCGTCGCCGGCGCCAGATGACGCCTAGAGTGCAGCTGCGATGACGCCCGAGGAGAGCGCCGGTCAGGACGAGCCAGCAGCCCAGCCCAGCGGCGAGCCGCGAAGCGGCGAGCAACCGAGTGAGGAGGAGCTCCGGGAGCAGCTCGAGGAGGAGATCCGCAAGGTCCGGGTCGAGGACGTCGTCCTCCAGAGCGTCGTCAGCATCCTCAACCTGGCCGCCCGGCGGATCGCCAAGGACGACGAGCGCGACCTGGCCCAGGCCAAGGTGGGAATCGACGCCGCCCGGGCCCTTGTCGACCTGGTGAAGCCCGAGGCTCAGCCGCAGCTGCGGCAGGCGATCTCCGAGCTTCAGGTCCTCTACGCCAAGCACGCGGGTGAGGGAACGGCTGGCGAAGAAGGGCCCAAGGAGAGCGAGGAGCCTGCCGGAGAGACGCGAGGGGGCTCCGCAGGCGAAGCCGAGGAGCCACCCGTTTCAGGAGAGGGCGCGAAGAAGGCCGATTCGCCGCTCTGGACCCCTCCGGGCACCGGCGACGGATAGACTGCCGCGCCGCTTTCACAAGATCTCCGACGGGAGCCCCTTTGACCGATTTCCTCACTGACTACGGAGTCGTCGTTGCGCTCGGATGCGGCGCCGCGGCTGTCCTCTACGGGTTGCTGATCACCCAGCGCCTGCTCAGCAAGTCGCCCGGAAACGAGCAGATGCAGGAAATCTCGAGCGCGGTCCAGGAGGGCGCCAGCGCTTACCTGAAGCGCCAGTACACGATCATCGCCGGGGTCGGCGTGGTCGTCGCGATCCTCCTGATCCCGCTTCAGAACATCGAGACCGCGATCGGCTTCGTCATCGGCGGCATCCTCTCGGGCTCGGCGGGCTTCATCGGGATGAACCTCTCGGTGCGCGCCAACGCGCGCGTCGCCGAGGCCGCGCGCGGCGGCATCCCGCCCGCCCTCGACATCGCCTTCAAGGGCGGCTCGGTCACCGGCCTGCTGGTCGTCGGCCTCGCCCTGCTCGGGGTGGCGGGCTACTACGGCGCCCTGGTGCTGCTCGACTACTCCGACAAGGAGGCCGTCGACGCCCTGATCGGGCTCGGCTTCGGCGGCTCGCTGATCTCAGTCTTTGCCCGCCTGGGCGGCGGGATCTTCACCAAGGCCGCCGACGTCGGCGCCGATCTGGTCGGCAAGATCGCGGCGGGGATCCCCGAGGATGACCCGCGCAACCCGGCGGTGATCGCCGACAACGTCGGCGACAACGTCGGTGACTGCGCCGGGATGGCCGCCGACCTCTTCGAGACCTACGCGGTCACTGCGGTCGCGGTGATGCTGCTCGGTGTCCTCTTCTTCACCGGCGAGTTCGCCCGCGAGGTGGCGATCTATCCGCTGGCGATCGGCGGCGTCGCCATCCTCGCCTCGATCGTCGGCGCATTCGCGGTGCGCACGCGCTCGGGCAACGTCGAGCGCGCGCTCTATCAGGGGCTGATCGTCTCCGGGCTGCTCTCGGCCGCCGCCTTCTACCCGATCACCAGCTGGCTGATGGACGACTCCCTCGCCCACGGCGTCGCTGAGGCGGGCGGGGCGCTTACCAACTCGACGGTCACCGACCTCTGGCTTTGCTCGCTGATCGGGGTTGGCGTCACCGCCTCCCTCTTCGTGTTCACCGACTACTACACCTCGACCCGGTTCCGGCCCGTGCGCACCATCTCCAGGGCCTCGCTGACCGGCCACGCCACCAACATCATCCAGGGACTGGCGCAGGGGCTCCAGTCCACGGCGCTCCCCGTCCTGGTGATCGCGCTGGCGATCCTGGGGGCGAACGAGCTGGCCGGGATCTACGGCATCGGGGTCGCGGTGATGGCGCAGCTCTCGCTCACCGGGCTGATCGTCGCCCTCGACGCCTTCGGGCCGATCACCGACAACGCCGGCGGGATCGCCGAGATGGCCGACCTGCCGCAGGACGTGCGCGACATCACCGACCCGCTCGACGCGGTCGGCAACACGACCAAGGCTGTGACGAAGGGATACGCGATCGGCTCCGCCGCGCTGGCGGCGCTGGTCCTCTTCAACGCCTTCTTGTCCGAGCTGCAGAGCGAGGACCCAAGCAAGTCGTTCGACTTCAGCATCTCCTCGCCCGAAGTCCTGATCGGGCTGCTGATCGGAGGGGTGATGGTCTACCTGTTCACGTCGCTGGCGATCGAGGCGGTGGGGCGCGCCGGTGGCGGCGTCGTCGAGGAGGTCCGCCGCCAGTTCCGGGAGAAGCCGGGGATCATGAAGGGCAAGGAGAAGCCCGAGTACGGGCATGCGGTCGGGCTCGTGACCGCCGCCGCCCAGCGGGAGATGATCCTGCCCTCGCTGATCCCGATCGGGGTGCCGCTGGTGGTCGGCCTGCTCAGCTACCAGGCCCTGGGCGGGCTGTTGATCGGAGTGATCGTGGTCGGCATCTTCGCGGCGATCTCGATGACCGCGGGCGGCGGCGCCTGGGACAACGCCAAGAAGCTGATCGAGGACGGTGCGTACGGCGGCAAGGGCACCGATGCGCACGCCGCCTCGATCACCGGCGACACCGTCGGCGATCCCTACAAGGACACCGCCGGGCCGGCGATCAACCCGATGATCAAGGTCGCCAACATCGTCGCGATCCTGATCATCCCGATCGTCGCCCTCTAGGGATCCAGGGACAACGGCCGAGCCGGTAAACGTCGCGGACTTCGAGCGCCTCGCGGAGGAGGTGCTCGAGCCGGGCGCCCACGGCTACTTCGCCGGCGGCGCCGCCGACGAAGCGACGCTGCGCGAGAACCTCGCCGCATTCGACCGCTGGCGGATCCGACCACGGGTTCTGGTGGACGTCGATTCGGTCAGCACCGGAACCGAGCTGCTCGGCGGGCCACTCTCGATGCCGATCCTGGTCGCTCCGGTGGCCTTCCAGCGGCTCGCCCACCCCGACGGTGAGCTGGGGATGGCGCGGGCGGCGGCCGCCGCCGGCACCGCGATCTGCCTCTCGACGATCGCCACCTCCAGGCCGAGCGAGGTGGCGGCCGCGGCGCCCGACGGCCGGCGGTTCTTCCAGCTCTACTGCTTCCGCGACCGGGCGGTGACCCAGGCGCTCCTCGACGAGGCGGTCGACTCGGGGTTCGAGGCGATTCTGCTCACCGTCGATGCGCCGCGCGCCGGCCGCCGCGAGCGGGACCTGCGATCAGGCTTCGAGGTACCCGCCGACGTCACCGTGCCCAGCCTCGATGCGGCGCTCGGCGGCGGCCGTTCGCTGAGCGTGGTCGAGGTCTTCTCGCAGGTCGACGCGTCGCTTGGCTGGGCCGACCTCGAGGAGCTCGCCTCCGGCTGCTCGCTGCCTGTGCTGGTCAAGGGGGTGCTGACCGCGGAGGACGCGGCGCTGGCGATCGAGCGCGGGGCGGCGGGGGTGGTGGTCTCCAACCACGGTGGGCGCCAGCTCGACCGGGTGCCGGCGAGCCTCGACGCGCTGCCGGAGGTGGTCGAGGCGGTCGCCGGTCGCGGGATCGTGTTGATGGACGGCGGGATCAGGCGGGGCACCGACGTGCTGATCGCGCTCGCCCTCGGTGCAGACGCAGTCCTCGCGGGCCGCGCTCCGCTCTGGGGCCTCGCCGTGGATGGAGAGCGGGGGGCCCTGCGGGTGCTGCAGATCCTCCGCGAGGAGCTCGAGCTGGCGCTGGCGCTGAGCGGCTGCGCGGCGCCCGCCGCGGTCACCCGAGAGCACCTCCGGGCCGCGCCTCCGCCGAGCGTATATTCGGAGGGCCTTGGCTAGGAGGATCCCGCGGGATGAGTCTCTGGCGCGCGTGCATGACACGAAGGCGCTGTTTTCGGCTGCCTACGGAAATGTCGGGTCGACGCCCTACTACGCGCTCGGGGTCACCGCCGCCTTCGCCCTTGGGCTGACCCCGGTTGCCTTCCTGATCGCGGGCGTGATCTTCGTCTGCACTGCGGCCACCTACATCGAGGGCACCGTGATGTACCCCGAGGCCGGCGGCTCCTCGAACTTCGCGCGCCACGCCTTCAACGAGCTCGCCAGCTTCATCGCCGGCTGGGGGCAGATGCTCAACTACATCATCACGGTCTCGATCTCGGCCTTCTTCGTGCCGCACTACCTGGCCGTGTTCTGGGAGCCGCTCGGGCAGGGACCCGGGGACGTGATCGGCGGCACCGTCCTGATCGTCCTGCTGGCGGCGCTGAACGTGAAGGGGACACAGGAGTCCTCGACCCTCAACCTTGTCCTGGCCGTCACCGACCTGTTCACCCAGGCGGTGCTGGTGGTGATCGGGATCGCCCTGGTCCTCAACCCCGAGATCCTGATCGACAACGTGCAGCTCGGGGTCGCACCCACCTGGGGGAACTTCGCCCTGGGAATCGCGGTCGGCATGATCGCCTACACCGGGATCGAGACGATCTCAAACATGGCCGAGGAGGCCAAGGACGCGACCCGCACCGTCACCCAGGGGACCGGGCTGACCGTGGTGGCGGTCCTTGTGATGTACACGTTCCTCCCGGTCGTCGCCCTTTCGGCGATGCCGGTGACCCAGGACGCGGCGGGCAACTTCACGACCGAGCTCGGGACCACCTTCGCCGACGACCCGGTGCTCGGGGTGGTCGAGAACCTGGGCCTTTCCGCCAGCCTCACCAATGTGCTCCGCTACTACGTCGGGGTACTCGCCGCGATCATCCTGATCATCGCCACCAACGCGGCCCTGATCGGGCTCTCGCGTCTGAGCTTCTCGATGGGCCAGTACCGTCAGCTCCCGGAACGACTCCGCCAGGTGCACCCGCGTTTCCGGACGCCGCACGTGGCGATCATCGTCTTCTCCATCGTAGGCGTGATCACCCTGCTGCCCGGCGAGACCGAGCTGCTGGCGACGATGTACTCGTTCGGGGCGATGCTCTCCTTCACCTTCGCCCACCTCGCGGTGCTGAAGCTGCGCCAGCGCTATCCCGACCGGGAGCGACCCTGGAAGCCTCCAGGGAGCGTGCGCGCCTTCGGCTTCGACGTGCCCCTGACCGCGGTGGTTGGCGGGCTTGGCACCTTCGCCGCCTGGATCGTGGTCATGGCGCTCAACCTGCGCACCCTGACGATCGGCGCGATCTGGATGCTCGTCGGGCTGCTCATCTACCTGCTCTACCGGCGCTCGCAACGGATCTCGCCGCGGGAGACGCACAAGGTCGTCCTGCCCGAGCCGCTCGGGGTCGAGGAGGTCGAGTACCACAGCGTCTTGGTCGCCTTCGAGGACGACGCTCCCTTCTCCGAGGAGACGGTGGCGACAGCGGTGAAGCTGGCGGCAAAGCGCCGCCGGGGCGTTCACGTGATCTCCGTGGTGACTGTGCCGACCCACCTGCCGCTCGACGCGCCGCTGAAAAGACAGGAGAGCGACGCCCAGTCGAAGATCGAGCAGGCGAAGCTGATCGCGGGACTGCGCGTGAGCGGGCACGTCCACCGGGTCCGACCCAACCAGGCGGGACACTCGATCGCCCAGGAGGCCAAGGAGATGGAGGCGAGCGCCCTGGTCATGGGGCTCCGGTACCGGAATGGAGCGCCCCTCTACGGAAAGACGCTGCAGACGATCCTCGCCGAGCGTCCCACCCGGGTGATCGTGGTTGGGGAGCCGGAGCGGGCGCGGGCGTCGGTCGGCGGCGATGGCGGCGGGCCGACGGTCGGGGCTCCGGCGTGAGCCCGAATCGGCCGTCGGCGGGGGAGGGCTACCAACTGGCGGTCCGGATCTTCTCGGTGACGATCATTGGCTTCGGACTCGCGATCCTGGTGGTGACCCTCGCCCGGGGGGGCGGACCGACCGCGGTGGGCATCCTCTTCGGGTTGGTGTTCGTCGCGATGGGGGCTGGGCGGCTCTACCTCTCGCTGCGGGGATGAGGGGGCACCCCGGGCCATGTTGAGGAGGCTCATCGGGGCCCCGTTCCTGTATGCGGCGGCCTCTTCCGCCGTCGGCTTCTCGCTCTACTTCTCGATCGGGGTGGTCGCCGACCGCGGCCTCGGGCTGACCCCGCTGATCTTCCTGGTCGCCGGGTTGATGTTCGCGATCACCTCGCTCTCCTACGTGGAGGGCGGGGCGATGTTCCGCGAGCGGGGCGGCTCCTCGACCTTCGCTCGCCACGCCTTCAACGAGCTGATCAGCTTCATTGCCGGCTGGGCGATCCTGATCGATTACCTGATCGTGATCGCGGCGGCGGCGATCAGCGTCCCGCATTACCTGACGCCCGTCTCCGAGGACTTCGGGGGCGGAGGGGCCGAGCGCGGGGTGGCGGCGGCAGTGATTGCCGCGACCGCGGTCCTCAACGTGATCGGGGTCACCGGCCGCAGCCGCCAGGCGCGACTGGTGCTGCTCGCGCTTGCCGACCTCGGGCTGCAGCTGGTTGTGATCGTGGTCGGCATGATCGTCGTCTTCGATCCCTCGCTGCTGACGGACCAGCTGGATCTCTTCAGCTCGCCGAGCCTCGAGGACGTGATCTACTCGCTGGTGCTGGCGACGATCGCGTATGCGGGGATCGAGGCGGCGAGCGATCTCGCGCCGGACCTCGAGTTCGAGCCCCGCGACCTGACGCGAGTCCTCTCCACCGGGGTAGTGGTGGTGCCGCTTTTGTACGCGGGGGTGGCGCTCGTATCGCTGATGGCGGTGCCGGTGGTGGCGGGCCCGGGCGGTCCGGAGACCGCGCTCGCCGGCGGCCTGATCGAGGAGCCGGTGCTCGGTGTGGTCCAGGCGTACGACCCGGCCTGGGTCGCTGACCTGATGCAGTGGGCGGTGGTGGCGATTGCGGTGCCCGTCCTCTTCTGGGCCGCGAACACCTCGATGCTCGGGCTCTCGCGGCACGTCTACGTGCTCGCCACCAACCGCCAGATCCCGAGCTGGGCGGGAAAGCTCGAACGCACCTATTCGACTCCCTACGTCGCGATCGCGATCGCCGGGCTGCTCGCCTTCGCCCTCGCGGTGCCGGGGGACATCCGATTCCTGGCCGGGGTCTATGCCTTCGGTGCGTTGCTGGCGGTTACGATCGCCCAGGTCTCGATCGTGAGGCTGCGAGTGACCGAGCCCGAGCGGGAGCGGCCCTATGAGGTTCCCTTCAACGTCAGCCTGAGGGGCCATCGGCTGCCGCTGCTGGCGATCGTCGGGGCGCTGCTCAGTGCCCTCGCCTGGGTAAGCGTGCTCTTCCTTCACGCGAAGGCGGTGTATGTCGGTGGCGGCTGGATGGCCTTCGGCCTCGTCTCATACGTCGTCTATCGCCGGTTGGTGGAGAGGACGACGCTGACGAAGCGGGTGACCGTCCCCGAGGTCTCGTTGAAGAAGCAGCCGACCGAGGTCGAGTACTCGTCGATCCTGGTGCCGGTGTTCGGGTCCACGCTCGACGATGACATCGTCGGCACGGCGGGCCGCCTCGCCGATGCCGAGATCGAGGAGGGAGAGCGGGCACCGAAGCTCGACGTCGTCTACGTGGCGGAGCTGCCACTGACGGTGCCACTCGACTCGCCGCTGCCGCGGGCGGTGCGGGAGCGGGGGGAGCGGGCGCTCGAGAGGGCGGCCGAGGTGGGAGAGGAGTACGAGAACGTGCAGGTGTCGACCAGGCTAGTGCCGGCCCGCTCGGCGGGGGCGGGGATCGTGGAGGAGGCGCAGCAGCGGGGAGCAGAGGTGATCGTGATGGGAGGCGAGCCGCCGACCCGGGTGCGCGGCGGGGCGATCCTAGGAGGGATAGGAGCCGCTCGCCCCGACGAGATCGGTCGGGTCACCGAATATGTGTTGAAGAAGGCGCCTTGCAGGGTGCTGCTCACGGCCCCGCCCGAGTAGCTACCGATCTAACATCCGCTCCGTGTTCGTCTTGATCTGCGGTTGCGGCCGGGTCGGATCGTCGGTCGCCCGCACAATGCTTAGTGAGGGAAACGAGGTCTCCTGCCTCGATGAGGATCCCGAGGCGCATGCCCGCCTCGAGGTCAACCTCGAGGGGTCATGGGAGGACTCGGGCGGCCACTTCACGGTCGGCACCGCGCTCGAGGTCGATGCGCTGCGGGAGGCGGGGATCGAGCGCGCCGATGCCTTCATCGCCTCCACCGACGGCGACAACACCAACATCGTCATCTCTCAGATCGCCAAGCGGCGCTTCAACGTGCCGACGGTGATCGCACGGATCCTCGATCCGCTGCGGGCGAAGTGGTACGAGGAGCAGGGGGTGGAGACCGTGTGCCCGACCAAGGTGGCGATCGAGATGCTCGAGGATCGGGTCCACCAGGCGGCGGGGGTTGCCCCAAGCAGCGGCGGGACGACCGATGGCTGAGGACAAGGGCAAGTACATCATCGTCATCGGGGCCGGCAAGGTGGGCTGGAACCTGGCGCGGGAGCTCCTCGACAAGGGGCACGAGATCACCCTGATCGAGAACCAGCGCAACCGCTACCTGACGGTCGAGCAGGAGCTCGAGCACAACGTTCAGTACGGCGACGCCTCGGAGCTCTGGGTGCTCGAGCGCGCGGGAATCTCGCGCGCCGACATGGTGATCGCGGTCACCGGCGACGACGAGGACAACATGCTGATCTGCCAGGTGGCGAGGGAGAAGTACCTGGTCGAGCGGATCATCGCCAGGGTCAACAACCCGCGGAACCGCGAGCACTTCGAGCTGCTCAACATCAAGCCCTACGTCTCGGCGACGGACCTGATCCTGCGCCTGATCGAGCACGAGGTGCCCGAGTACGGGCTGGTCCACCTGCTCGATCTGCCCGAGGAGCGGCTCGAGATCATCGAGATGCTGCTCGGGGACGACAGCAGGGTGGCGGGGCAGAAAGTCGGGGAGCTGAACATGCCCGAGGGCAGCCTGCTGATCTCGATCCTGCGCAAAGGCCAGGGCTTCGTGCCGGGCCCCGACACGGTGCTCGAGGTGGGGGACGAGGTGCTGGCGGTGCTCGACCCCGGGCTCGAGGAGGAGCTGAAGAGCTTCTTCGGCTCGGACGGCACCGGTGCCGAAGGCTGAGTTCCTCCTGATCGGCGGGGGGATGGCCTCCGCCCACTGCGCGGCGGAGCTACGCCGGCGGGGGGCGGAGGGCTCGATCGTGCTGGTCGGCCGCGAGCCGGAGCCGCCCTACGAGCGGCCACCCCTATCGAAGGAGTACATGCGCGGCGAGTCGGCGCGGGAGGACGCCTACGTCAATCCACCCGATTGGTACGCGGAGAACGGGGTGGAGCTGCGCACCGGGACCAACGTGATGGGGCTTGATCTCGATTCGAGGACGGCGAAGCTACAGGGGGGCGAGGAGCTCTCCTTCGAGAAGGCGCTGATCGCCACCGGCGCCAACGTCAACATCCTTCGCCCCAATGGGGCAGGGCAGGAGGGGATCCACTACCTGCGGGCGTTCGGCAATTCGGATGGGATCAGGGAGGCGGCCAAGGAGGCGGAGCGGGTGGTGCTGATCGGCGGCAGCTACATCGGCTGCGAGGTGGCAGCCTCGCTGACCGCGAAGGGGACCGACTGCGCGATCGTGATGATGGAGGAGGTGGCGCTGTCGCGGACCTTCGGCGAGGAGGCGGGGCGGTGGTTCCACGAGCTGCTCGAGTCGAAGGGGGTGGAGATCCACGGCGGCGAGACGCTGGAGGCGTTCGAGGGGGAGGGGAACGTGAAGGCGGTGGTGACCGAGAGCGGGAAGGTGGTCGAGGGGGATTGCGTGGTGGTGGGGGCGGGGGTGAAGCCGGATGTGATGCTGGCGAAGCGGGCGGGGCTGGAGATCGGGGATGGGATCGTCTGCGACGCGACGCTGCGGACGTCGGTGGAGGGGATCTACGCGGCGGGCGACGTCTGCTCGTACGAGAGCGGGGTGCACGGGCGGCGGCTGCGAGTGGAGCACTGGGACGTCGCGATGCAGCAGGGGATGCACGCGGCCCGGGGGTTGATGGGCGAGTCGGTGCCCTACGAGGTGGTGCCCTACTTCTTCAGCGACCTCGCCGATTGGGCGGGGCTGGAGTACGTCGGTCCGGCGACCGAGTGGGACGACCTGGTCTGGCGGGGTGACACCGAGGCCGGCGAGTTCGCGGTCTTCTACCTCAAGGACGGGAAGGTCGGGGCGGCGCTGACGGTGGAGCGCTCGGAGGACCTGGCCCACGCCCGGACGCTGCTGGCGGAAGGCGTGGACGTGGCTTCGGAGGAGGCGAAGGCACTGCTCGGCGATCCGGACAGCGACCTCGCCTCACTGAGTTCCAGTTAGGCTATTTGCAAAGAGGAGTCATCTGTCATCTTCGGTGGAGAAGCCTTTCTTGACTTTGTTGATGGGGATTGGTGTAGAGGAAGCACGCCTGGTTCTGGTCCAGGAAGCCCGGGTTCGACCCCTGGATCCCCAGTAGCCCCCACCCGGGGCCCGGGTTCGAATCATCGTTCCGCAGTTTCCAGGGGTTTTCGGTCCGAGCTTGATGCGAACATACGTTCGCTATGGAACGGAGGAGCCGGCGAGGACCCAGGTTTCCGCCCGGTGTCATGCGCGAGCGTGTCCGGGCGCTGCTCAACGAGGGGCTATCTCAGCGCGAGATAGCTGAGCAACTGGGTGTTGGGAAGTCGACCGTCGCCTTCCATGCTCGGCGACTCGATGTGCCAATCGATATGCGATTCGCCCGGCGCTACGACTGGAAGGCGATCCGCGCCGCGTACGAGACAGGGCTCTCAAGACGCGACTGCATGCGGCAGTTTGGGTTCTCGGTGGACGCTTGGCACAAGGCCGTGAAGAGGGGTGCGATCGTTCTGCGACCAAAGGCGATGCCGATCGAGGATCTTTTGGTCGTCGGACGCAGAACCAGCCGACATCATCTGAAGACGCGCCTTCTGAGGGAAGGCCTGAAGGAGAACCGCTGCGAGGAGTGTGGGATCGCGACATGGCGAGGTAGGCAGCTGAGCGTTCAGTTCCACCACATCAACGGTGACGGCAGCGACAACCGGCTCGAGAACATCATTTTCCTATGTCCGAACTGCCATTCCCAGACCGATACCTACGGCGGGCGAAACGGGCACCGGAAGCCGGAGCGGCACCTGAAGCTGGTCCCCCCGGTGGCTGAATCCAACGAGGAGGAGGTTGGCTAGGGCGGGTGGCGAGCGGTCTTTGCGCGCCTCGGACGCGTCTTAAATCCCTGCTACCGTGCCCCAGTTCGTATGAGGCGTTTGCGGCTCACTCTCGTGCCCGCGCTGGTCCTGGG
>JBOGZE010000159.1:0-2673 GCA_050697055.1 Solirubrobacterales bacterium | reverse complement strand
CGTGGGTGGCGGCTTGCTGCTGCTCGCGGGCGGCGTTGCACTCAGCCGCGTGGTCGCACGCAACCCCGCGTAATCGGCTTGAGAGAGCTGGACTCCCGAAGACCCCGGCCGACGCCGGGGTCTTCGCTTTCCGGCGGCCGCGAGTCAGGTTGTCAATGGGCCTCGCAGCCATCCGGACCGGGATCGCGACCGAGCCTGCGGCAGTAGCGCTCGAGGAAGATGGCATCAAGCGTCTCCAGGCTGACCGGAGGGCCGCTGAGCACGCCCTGGCGGACCTGGTCGGTAACGGGCTCGCGAGGGTTCAACTCGCTCACCCGCTGCAGCCGCTCCAGGGCGGATTGGCTGTCGCCCTCGATCGCGTCGAGCGCCGCCAGCTCCAGCGTCGCGTACCAGTTGTCGGGGTCCCGGTCCAGCGCCCGGTCGAATGCGATCCGCATGCGCCGGGGCTGATCGAGCCGCGAGGCGATCGCTCCTTCCACCAGGTAGGGATTGGCGCTGAGAAAGTTGAGATCGGCGGCGCGATCGAGGCGGTCGTAGGCGGCGTTGGGGCCGGCTCCCCAGGTCTCGGCGGCCTTCTTGGTGTCGACCGCGGCGGTCCAGGGCAGTGCCAGTGAGAGCGCGGCGAACACGACCGCCACTCCGGCCCCCACCGCGGCCGGCCGTCCCCAGTCGCTCGCCCAGCTCGGTGGCGGCCGCAGGCGGCGATCAGCGCCCACCCTCATCCCCAGCCCCAGCCAGGCGAAGACCGGCGCCGAGAGGGCCGGGAAGGCCCAGAACCAGTCCCCGGTCGAGTGGGCAAACCAGTAGACGAAAACGACCGCGGCGAGCCCACCCACGCCGCGGCCGAGTGGATCCGAAGAGCGGAGCCGCGTTCGACCGACCCCAATCAGAGCCGCGATCAGGAAGCCGAAGAAGAGCGCCGCGCCTACCAGGCCGGTCTGGGCGAGGATCCGCAGGGAGAGGTTGTGCGGATGAGTTGGCTCCTCATCGCTGTTGCGCTCGCGCATGTAGTCCTCGGCGAAGTTCTCAGAGCCAACCCCCCTGATCGGCGAGTCCTTGAATTCGTCGAAGGCGACGCTCCAGAAGTCGTAGCGGTTGCTGCCGAGCCCCTGACTCAGCCGCGAGCTCTCGAACTCGTGCTCGAACTCGCCGCTCTTGAAATCGTCCCATCGATCGCCCGTCCAGCCAATTGGATTGCCGATCACACCGATCGCCACCACGGCACCCCCCAGCGCGATCGCCCCGGCCAGGCCAAGCACCGCGCGGGACCCGACCCGCGCGGCCTGTTCCGAAAGGTCCAGGCGATGATCGAGGAAGCCGATCAATGAGCCGGCCAAGAAGAGGGCGACCGCCCCGATCAGGGTCGCGTCGCGGGCGCTGTCGAGCGCGGGCTCGAGCTCGGCCGGATTGACCACCGCCTCGAAGACGTCGAGGACGGGGTTGGCAGTGAGCGCCGCAACCACCGCCAGCGGCCCGATCATGATCAGCGAGCGCACCAGGCCGGGGACGAAGGCGAAGTAGGCCAGCGCGGCGAGCGGCGCGGCGATCAGCCAGCCTCGGCCCTGCGGCAACAAGGCAAGCTGGAAGAGGACGCCGGCAAGCGCCAGCATCAACCCCCGCGCCGGCCAGGGGGACTCCCGCCGGGAGGCGAGGAAGATGGCGATCAACATGGCGCCGGTGAACAGCGCCGCGTTGGCGTTGTGGTAGCCGGTGGGCTCGGCGAAGCGGCCGGCGACGAAGTACTCGAGTGGGTTCGCGGAGCCCGCGGCCTTGAGCAGGACCGTGCCGCCGATCAAGCCGATCCCGACCGCGTATAGGCCGAGCAGGGCCGCGGCAGTGCGCGACCGCCACGGAGGCAGCGTGAAGATGACGAAGGCGGTCAGATACAGCAGGCAGCGATTGGCGCCGTCCCAGGCGGCACCCTGGTCGTCGGCCCAGACGATCGAGAGAAAATTCCAGAGCGCAAACGCGCCGAGCAGGGCGATCGCGGCGAGCGGCAGACGGGGGAGACGGGGCAGGCGCGCCCTGAAGGCGTAGAGCGTGGCGGACAGCACCCCAAGCAGGAAGAGCGCCCCCGGGTAGGAGTCGGTCGCCATCACGCCTCCCTGGGCGGTCGCCCAGAAGAGGAACACCGCGACCGCGGCAACCCCCGGGATCAACTCAGGGCTGCGGGCAACCACTGCGATCCAGGCGGCGCCACCACCGTCGACGCGTCTCGATTGGGCGGCGGCCCGGGGCAGCTCACCGGGGCGCAGCGCGACGCGGCCTCGCCTGTTCGGCAGGCCGCTATTCGCGTCGTTCACGACTGCTGGTCGCGCTCGCGGCTAGCTCTGGAGGGCGTTCCGTTTCGAAGCTCGGACCGAAGCCGAGCGGCCTCGCGATTGAGCCGCTTGCTGGCGCTCTCGGCCATCTGCTCGAGTGAGCGCTCGGTGCGGACGATGATTCGCATCTCGGCCTTTCGCTGCCGGCGCTCCCAGCTCTTGCTCATCGCCTCGAGGCGCTCGTCGATCGTCTCCTCGGTCAGCTCAACCGATTCCTCTCCATCGTGGCCGACTTTGGAGGGCGTTCCGTTTCGCAGCTCGGACCGAAGTCGAGCGCTCTCGCGATTGAGCCGCTTGCTGGCGCTCTGTGCCATCTGCTCGAGTGAGCGCTCGGTGCTGGCGATGATTCGCT
>JBOGZE010000158.1:0-2530 GCA_050697055.1 Solirubrobacterales bacterium | reverse complement strand
TCCCTTCGCCGGCAATCGTGCCCGTCTCGCCCATCGCGCACCAGGCGGCGCGCCCGTAGGCCCAATCGATTCCGACATAGTTCATGCCGGGTCTCCTCTCCTCGCTGGAACGGCAGTGGCAACCGCGGTTCTAGTGAGCGCGGCGGAGGCCCCTTTTCAGTTCAGAGGAGCGGGACCTTCATGACATTCCATGCAAAGGAGTAGCCCTGCGGTCCGCGGAGCCGGTGCTCCCTTGCGCGAGGGGGAGAAGCGACCGCTGTGACTCCTGCTCCGCAAGGAAGGCAGCCGGTTGGACCAGCGACCCGCAGGCCGAGGCGGGATACTGCGGACGCGGTGTCGCACGAGAATGTGGAGATCGTGGGCGAGTTCCTCGATTCGTTCAACAACGAGGACTACGAGGCTTGCCTCGAGATGATCGACCCTGATGTGGAGTGGCACCCTCCGCCAGACATCCCGAACGCCGCGGTCGCCCACGGGCGTGACGCGCTGATCGCGAACTTCCGAGACTGGCTGGGAGCGTGGGATGACTATCGCGCGACCCCCGAGGAAATACTCGAAGGTAGAGGCGACACCGTCGTGGTGATCGCTTTGGAGTCCGGGCGAGGCAAGGACAGCGGCATCGAGGTTCAGTCGCACCGCATCACGCAGCTCTACGAGTTGGGTGACGGAAAGATTGTGCGCTTCAAGGCCTACCTGGACCGAACGCAGGCCCTTGAAGCGGCCGGACTGAAGAAGTAGCCCGGCCCATGCGCGACGACCAGGAGCGGCAGCGAGCGCTGCCCCTCTCCATGCGAAACGGAAGCCTGCCCGCTGCTACCGGATCGCGTCCTCGTCGCGCTGCTCGGCCTCGAGGGTCTCGCGGCTGAGGCGGGGACCGGGGAGGGTCCGGAGGGGGGGCGCTTCGGCAGCCGGCTCGGGCTCGGGCGGGCGCTCGCGGAGGCGGCGGTAGGCGGCGGCGATCGCGGAGGGGGTGAGGTTGGCGGCGGCCGCCCGGCGCTCCTCGTCGCTGAGGAAGCCGCTCAGCACCAAGACGGCCGGGTAGGCGAGCCAAACCGCGGTGCGGGCGGCGAGCCCCTCGATTCCGTCGGTGGGCAGCAGCAGCTCGCCCACCGCCACCAGAACCGCCGCCAGCCCGGCCACCTGGCCCAGGCGCAGCCACTCGTACGGGACCTTGAACAGCCGCTGGGTGAAGACGTACATCAGCACCAGCACCACCGCGTAGGAGGCGACCAGCGAGACTCCGGCGCCGACGATCCCGAGCGAGGGCACGAGGGCGAGGTTGAGGCCGATGTTGGCGAGCGTCCCCGCGCCGGTCGCGGGGAAGTTGAACTCGGTACGCCCGGTGCGCCCCAGGACCACCACCAGGACCAGATAGAGCGCGTAGAGCATCACCCCGGTGGAGACCAGCCCGATCGCCTCGTAAGACTGGAAGAACTCCGGCGCCGCCAGCGCCCGGACGATCCAGCGGGAGAGCAGCCACATCCCGGCGACGAAGAAGGTGCAGACGGCGACGAACCAGGTGACGATCACCGCGTAGGCGCGGCGCGCCTCGTCGTCGTCCTCGATCGAGTAGGCGAGCGGCGGCCAGGCGAGCTGGAATCCCTTCACCAGGACATTGACCGCCTGGGCGAACTTGACCGAGAGGCTGTAGAGCCCGGCGTCGGCGAGCCCTACCAGCCGCACCAGCAGCAGCCGATCGATGAAGTTGAGCGAGTAGAGCGAGAGCTCGGCCGGCATCGTCGGCAGCCCGAAGCGGGTCATCCGGCGCAGCAGGGGCAGGTCAGGGACCAGCGACAGCCGCCGCCTCTGTGCGACCAGGAGCCCGGCGAGGAAGACCGCGCCGGTCCCGTACTGGCCGAGGAGGAGGCCCTCGGCGCCCTCCTCCTGGACGACCACGAACCAGACCGTCGCCGGGATCGTCTCCAGGACGTTGGCGAGGGTGAAGTTGAGGAAGGCCTTGGCGCGCTCGTCGAGCCGGAAGAGGGTGAGGAGGAACTCGAACGTCGTGAACACCCAGAGGCCGAAGATCGCGATCCGGAGCAGCCCGGCGTCGGATTCGCCGAGGATCGCCTCCGAGAGCGGCCCGGCGAACGGCAACGCGATCACGAGCCCGGCGGTCGCAGTCCAGAAGAGCGAGGCAAAGGCCGTCTTCACCACCCGCTCGGGAACCTCGTCGGCCTGGTAGTAGAAGCGGAGCAGGGCCTCGATCACGCCGAGGCGGATGACGATGCTGGCGGCGATCACCCCGGTGAGAAGGACCTCGGCCGCGCCGTAGTCAGCCGGGCTCAGATAACGGGTGTAGAGCGGCAGCAGGGCGACCGCGATCAGCTTCGAGATCACGCTCGAGGCGGTATAGGCTGCGCCGGTGGTCGCCAGGCGCCGCAGGTAGCCGGTCATCAGCCGCTCTTACCCGGGCCCGGGCGCAGCGAGGGCGCGGTACCCATCTGCACCGCGAGCCCTCCCCCGGCCGCGAGCAGCGCCCAGGTGAGCGGGTCGGTGAGGTAGCCCGCGTAGCCGATCGTGTGGATCA
>JBOGZE010000157.1:0-5894 GCA_050697055.1 Solirubrobacterales bacterium | reverse complement strand
GGGTTGCCGCCGCCGGTCGCCTGCTGGGTCTGCGTCTGCTGCTTCTGCAGCTGGGCGATCGCTTGGGTGAGCTGCTCGCCCTGCGTCTTCGTCTGCTTCAGCTGCTGCTCGATCGAGGCCTTCTCGTTCCCCTTCGCCACCAGCGAGGCCTGGGCGGCCGCCTGGTCGCCGCCCTCGATGTCCCCGGAGCGGTAGAGGAAGAAGGCGAGGTTCGCGTACGCCTGACCAGCGGGCTGGGCGTCAGTGAGGATTCGCTGCGCCTCGGCGGCGTCCGACCAGCTGGTGACCGCGTCGTTGGCGCTGTCGAGCGCATCAGTCCCCGAGGTTGCAGTAAGCGCTCGTGAGAAGGAGGTGTCGGCGAGCACCGAGAAGGTCTGCACCGCCACCAGGGAGACCCCGGTGGCCGGGGAAGTTCCGCCCTTTTGGGTCAGCCTCAGGTACCGGTCCCAGGAATCGGCCGCCTGCTGTAGCTGCTGCTCGCCCTCGTCGGTCAGCGACTGGGCGCCGGTGTCCTGGTCGACCTCGATCTGGTTGCTGCCGGCCTGGTAGTGGAGCTGCGTCAGCTCCGCGAGCGTCACCGTGTCCTGCGGGTTCTGCTGGAGCTTCGCCTCGGCATCGCTGATCTGGTCTTCGAAGGGGTTGCCGTCGCCACCGCCGCCTCCGCCCCCGACGTCGCTGAGGAAGCCGCCGCCGGAGCCGCCGATGCCGAAGAAGATCAGCCCGCCGCCCATGAGGACGGCGAGGGCACCGTAGACCACCCTGATCAGGTTGCGGCGGCCGGGACTGCGAAGGTCGAAGAGCATCGGGGCCGGAAGCCTAGAGGGTGGAGCCCAAGCCGGTCTAAGCGGGTCCGCTCGGCGGAGGCTCGGTGACGTGCAGCTCGGCCTCGGCCGAGGGCTCCTTCGGCCGGCCGAAGATCCGGGCCAGGATCACGCTTCCCTCAAAGAGCAGAATCAACGGCACCATCGAGATCAGCATTGTCACCGGGTCGGTGCCGGGCAGGAGCATCGCAATCACCGCGATCGCGATGATCGCGTAGCGGCGGTTCTTCGCCAGCTGCTCGGGGGTGATGATCCCGAGGCGGGTGACCGCGAGCACCCCGACCGGGATCTGAAAAAGCACCCCGACAGCGGCCAGGGTGATCGCGAAGAAGCTGTAGTAGTCGCGAGCGCGCACCTGGACGTTGAACTCCCCGGTATTGAAGTTGAGGAGGAAGCTGACGGCCGCCGGGAAGACGACGAAGTAGGCGAAGACGACGCCGGCGATGAACAACACCGGAACCATCAGGAGGAAGGGGAGAATCACCTTCCTCTCGCGCTCGGTGAGCGCCGGGAGGACGAAGGCGTAGGCCTGGTAGAGGATCACAGGAAGGGCCAGCACCAGCGCGGCGTAGCCGGCGATCGTGATCGTGGTGAAGAACGGCTCGGAGACGGCGAAGGTGATCGGCTCCTGGTCGTTGGGCAGCGAGCGGTTGGCTATATCGAGCAGCAGGTGGTTCTGCCAGAAGCAGAGACCGAAGGCGACTGCCACCGTCGCCAGGGAGATGACGATTCGCGTGCGGAGCTCGTCGAGATGCTCAACGAGGGTCAGCCGGTCCTCAAAATCGACCGGCCGCAGCCGAGCCATGGCTGGCTCCTAGGCCTTGTTTTCGGTGACGACCTCGCCCTCGACGGACTCCGCGGAGCTGCTCCCAGCCTCCGGAGTGGCGGCCGACTTGCTGGCCTCGAGCTCGCGGCGCTTCTCCTCGGGATCGTCCTTGTCCTTGTCTCCCGAGAGCGAGCCCTTGAATTCGCGGATTCCGCGCCCCATCGACTGGCCGAGCTCGGGCAGGCGCTTCGGCCCGAAGATGATCAGCACGATGATGAGAACGACGGCTATTTCAAGCGGTCCGATATTCGGCATCCGGACAGATGTTAGCGGCGCACGGGACGGGTGCGCGACTAGCGCAACCCGATTAGTGGGGGTCGAAGTTGAGGTAGAAGCGGCTGGCAGTGGGCTCCGCCTGTCCCTGGTACTTGCTGCCCGCCTCGCGTGCCCCGTAGGCGTTCTCGACCGGGCGGTCCATGCGCATGAAGGAGATCTGCCCGATCGGCATCCCCTGGTAGATCGTGATCGGTAGGGTGGCGAGGTTGGAGAGCTCCAGGGTGAGGTTGCCGGCGAAGCCAGGATCGACGAAGCCGGCGGTGCTGTGGATAACCAGCCCAAGCCTGCCCAAAGAGCTCTTCCCTTCAAGTCTCGCCACCAGATCGTCGGGGAGCTCGACCCGCTCAAGGGTCTGCCCGAGCACGAATTCGCCGGGGTGCAGCACGAAGGGCTCACCGTCCTTCACCGTGACCAGCTCGGTCAGCTCCTCCATCGGCTTGCGCACGTCGATGTAGGGATAGCGGGAGTTGTTGAAGACGCGGAAGCTCCGGTCCACTCGCATGTCGACGCTCGAGGGCTGCACCAGGGTCTCGTCGTAGGGGTCGACGATCAGCCTCCCTGAGGCGATCTCCTCCTTGATCGTCCGGTCGCTTAGAACCACGCAGCCAGTGTATTTCGTGCCAGTGTATTTCGTGCCCGCGGCCAAACCCAAGTTCGTCTCAAGGAATTCACCGTCGTTCCCGATAGGTATCGCAGGCGGGGCGCACGCCTAGGAATATCTCTCGACCACCCCGTCGGCAATCAACGAGAGCAGCTGGCGCTCTTCAGCGGAGAAGACGTCGGCGTCCAGGACCCGCTTGGCGCGTTCGATCCCGGCCCGGGCCCGCCCCCGCACCTCCTCGAGCGCGCCGCTGGCGGCGATCCGGTCGCATAGGGTCTCCGCGGCGCCCGGCTCGATTCCCCGCAGCTCGACCGCCTCGATCTCGGGATCTCGACCGCGGGCGAGGATCAGCGGCAGGGTGACGGTGCCGTCGAGGAGGTCGGTGCCGCGCGCCTTGCCGGTCCGCTCGGGTGGCCCGGAGACGTCGAGGACGTCGTCGAGGAGCTGGAAGGCGAGGCCGATTTCGCGCCCGAACCCGGCCAACTCCTCCGTCCCGGGCGCCCCCGAGGCGAGCCGACCCACCCTGCAGGCCGCCTCGAAGAGGCGGGCCGTCTTCAGTGCGCAGCGCCACATGTAGCGCTCCTCCCCGATCGTGGTGTCGTAGGTGTCGGCGCGCTGGGTGAGCTCCCCGAGCGCCAGGGCCACCGAGGCCGAACTGAGCTCGGCAACCTCCTGCTCGCCATCCTCCGCCGCGAGCTCGGCAAAGGCGCGCGAGAGGAGCAGATCGCCAACCCCAAGCGCCCGCTCGCGCCCAGCGCGGGCGACCACGGTGGGGCGACCGCGCCTCACCGGGGCGCCGTCGAGGACGTCGTCGTGGACCAGGGTGGCCATGTGGACCAGCTCGATCGCCACCGCCGCGCGCACCGCCCTCTCCGCCGCGCTGTTGCCGGCCGCCATCAGAACCAGCAGCGGCCGCAGCCGCTTGCCGCCTGCCGAAAGCGTTGCCTCCGCCTCGCCGCCGAGCGCCCGGCCATGACCGACGGCGACCTCCGCCAGGCGGTCCTCGACCTCGGCCATCCGCTCGGGGAGCCAGGCGCTGGCGGCGTCCATGACCGCGGTAACCGGGGGCGGGACGGCCGAGCGGGTCATGGGGTGCGGGTGGCGCTGTGGATGGCGATGATGCCGCCGGCAAGCAGCAGCCAGCGGATCTCGTCGAAGCCAGCCCGGTCGATCATCGCGGCCAGCGCCTCGGGCTCCGGGAAGCTGCGAACCGACTTGGGCAGGTAGCTGTAGGCGTCCTGGTCGCCGGCGACGGCACCGAGGACCGGGACCAGGCGGTCGAACCAGAGCGAGTAGAAGCTCGAAAGCGGCTCGCGCCGGGGACGGGTGATCTCGAGGATCGCCAGGTGGCCACCCGGGCGGAGGACCCGGGCCATCTCGGCGAGCCCCTTCTCGAGGTCAGCGAGGTTGCGGGCGCCGAAACCGACGGTGACGGCGTCGAAGCTCGCCTCGCCGTAGGGAAGATCGAGGACATCGGCCCAGCCGAACTCCACCGCCAGCCCTTCCTCGCCGCTCTTCTGGCGGGCCAGCTCCAGCATCGGCTCGGAGAAGTCACAGCCCACCACCCGCCCGTCCGGGCCGATCTGACGCCGCAGCGCCAGCGCCAGGTCGCCGGTGCCGCAGCAAACGTCGAGCGCGTCCGATCCGGGACCGACCTGGGCGCGGTCGACCGCGCGCTCGCGCCACTGGTGATGCAGCCCCGCGGTCATCGCCGAGTTCATCAGGTCGTAGACGCCGGAGATCCGGTCGAACATGCCGCGCACCTGGGTTGCGAACTCCTCCGAGTCGCGCTCGGGCCGCTCGGTCTCGGGTGCGCTGCTCATCGGCCCGAGGTTACGTCAAGCCAGAGAGTCAGTTGAGCGAGGCTAAGAAGGCGGTGAGCTCTTCGAACTTCTTCGGCGGCAGGTTCTGATACGCGGGCATCACGCCCGGCCCCACCTCGAGCGATCTCGCGATCGCCTCGCGCGGCAGCTTGTCGCCGATCTCGGTCAACTCGGGGCCGGGGCCGTCGTTGCCGTTATCGCCGATCTTGTGGCAGGCGAGGCAGCCCGACTGGGCGGCAACCTGCTTTCCGGGCTCGATGTCCGCGGCGACCTCGAGGTCGATTTCGGTCGGCGTCCCCGCCGACGCCCCAAGAAAGGTCAGGTAGGCCATTGCGATGATCGTCAGGATTCCGGCCGTCGTCGCGATCGGGCGCCGCTCGGGGCGCCGCTCGGGGTTGCGGTCGTAGAAGGGCAATAGCAGGAGCAGCACCATCGCGATCGTGGGGATGCCGACGGTGGCGATCGGGACCAGCCACGGCGGCTTCAGCACCCGCAGGAGCTCGAAGAGGAAGAAGAAGTACCACTCCGGCCGTGGCACATAGGTGGTGGTGGTCGGGTCGACCTTGGGCCCCTGCTCGGCGCCGAGCACGATCGACATCGCCGCGATCACCAGGACGACGATCAGCGCCATGGTCGAGTCCTTGAGCACCGCGTAGGGGAAGAAGGGCTTGCCCTTCTTCTTCAGGGACTCGTACTCCTGGAGGTAGCGCTCCTTCTCGGCCCTGTTCATCCGACCTCGGTCCTGCGAAGGGACTTGGGCCGCTCGCCCTTGAGCCAGGGCGGCGCGGTGGTGCCCAGCTTCACCACCAGATAGAGATGGGCGCCGATCAGGGCGATGATCAGCCCCGGCACCAGGAGCATGTGGATCGCGTAGAAGCGCTGGATCGTGGTCGCCCCTACCTCGGGCCCGGCGCGTAAGAAGTCAGCCAGGTAGGGGCCGAGCACCGGGCCGGTGGCGGCGATGTTGTTGGCGACCACGGTCGCCCAGTAGGAGCGCTGGTCGAATGGCAGCAGGTAGCCGGTCAGCCCCATCACCAGAGTGAGGATCAGCAGCGTCACCCCGATCACCCAGT
Source organism: Solirubrobacterales bacterium (assembly GCA_050697055.1). Lineage (GTDB taxonomy): Bacteria > Actinomycetota > Thermoleophilia > Solirubrobacterales > 70-9 > CAVVYV01. The sequence continues at coordinate 474 of JBOGZE010000157.1, read as the reverse complement.
TGAGCTCGCGGGGATACTTGTAGGCGCCGAAGAAGAAGGTGCGCCCCATGTGCAGGAAGATCAGGATGATCATCAGCGAGGCGCCCCACTTGTGCATGCCGCGGACGAACTCGCCCATCCAGACGTCGTTGGTGAGGTGGGTGATCGAGCCGTAGGCCTCGGTCGGCGAGGGCGTGTAGTACATCGCCAGGAAGACCCCGGTCAGCGCCTGGAAGAGGAACGCGAAGAGGGTGGCCGACCCGAGGGTGTAGAACCAGTTCGTGCCCTTGGGGACCTTTCGGTAAAGGAGCGCAGTGAGGAAGCTCGTGCTGCCGGTCCGCTCATCCAGCCAGCCAACGACGTCGGCCCCCGTCTCCTTGGCGACTTCGGCCGGCCCGGCGCCATTGCCGCCATTGGCGCCGTTGGTGCGCTCTCCCGGCTTGGCCGGGCGGCCGAGGGGTCCTGGTCTCGGAAGCTTCGGCAAGGCGGGCTCCT
>JBOGZE010000156.1:0-1875 GCA_050697055.1 Solirubrobacterales bacterium | reverse complement strand
GGTCAGGCGTGATCCTCCCTCGCCTGGAGGTGAGGAACTCGCGAACCTCGCTCTTCGTGTCCACGAGGCCAGGGTACCCCCGCCCGGCCGGCGCTGGGGGGCACTGTCAGTACCTGGGTCAACAGGGACTCTCAGCTGCGCCCGATCGGTGCTTTTCTCGGCGCAAGTGAACGGCTACCGAAAGGATCTCACGTCATGAAGCACATCTCGATCGGCGGACTCGAAGTCTCCCGCATTGGACTCGGCGCGATGGCGATGTCCGGGTATTACCTCGACCCGAACAGCAGCGAAGCTGAGTCAATCCGCACCATCCACCGGGCGCTCGACCTCGGCGTCACCCACATCGACACCGCCGAGATCTACGGGCCCTACGCCAACGAGGAGCTGGTCGGCCGGGCCATCGAGGGCCGCCGCGACGAGGTCGTGCTGGCGACTAAGTTCGGCTTCGTCTCGCACGCGGGCGATGGCCCCGGGGTGCTCGACAGCAGCCCGGCGAACATCCGCACCGCCGTCGAGGGCTCCCTCAAGCGCCTCGGCACGGACCACATCGACCTCTACTACCAGCACCGGGTCGACCCGAGCACCCCGATTGAGGACACCGTCGGCGCCCTGGCCGAGCTGGTCGCCGAGGGCAAGATCCGGTACCTCGGCCTGTCCGAGGCCGGCCCCGACACGATCCGCCGCGCCCACGCCGTCCACCCCATCACGGCGCTGCAGACGGAGTACTCGCTGTGGACGCGCGACCCGGAGGCCGAGCTGCTGCCGCTCCTGCGGGAGCTGGGCATCGGCTTCGTCCCCTACTCGCCGCTCGGTCACGGCTTCCTCACCGGCCAGATCCGCTCCCCCGAGCAGCTCGCCGACGACGACTGGCGCAAGACCAACCCCCGCTTCACCGGCGAGAACTTTCAGCGCAACCTGCGCATCGTCGACGAGGTCGAGGCCGTCGCCTCCGAGGCGGGCGCCACATCGGCACAGGTGGCCCTGGCCTGGCTGCTCGCTCAGGGCGACGACATCGCCCCGATCCCAGGCACCAAGCGCGTATCCCGCGTCGAGGAGAACACCGCCGCCGACCAGCTCGAGCTGAGCGCCGAGCAGATCGAACGGCTGAACAACCTCACCCCGGCCGCCGGCGAGCGCCACGAGGAAGAGCAGATGGCGATCGTCGACCGCTGACCAGGCCGATTGCGACGGAGAGATCGGGGCGACGAGAAGCGCCTGCGAGATCGAGGGACGCCAAGCGAAGAATTGGAACCCTGAGATGGAACCCTGTCGTATTCGGCTGGGGGTCTCATGCCTGGCGACCCCGCCCACCAGGGCACGGCGTGACCCGCCGCACGCCTATCCGAAAACGTGGAATTACCAGGAAAAATCGGGGCGACTGGATTTGAACCAGCGACCTTTCGGCCCCCAGCCGAATGCGCTATTAGGTTGCAGGGGACCCGCCTAGAGCGGTTTTCGCATTCCCATGCGGTTTCAGTTGGTCCGAGTTGGTCTCAGTTTCGTGCAGATTGTGCCCTCGAATGTGCCCCTGAGGCGAGCGAAACCCCGATCGCCAAGAAGCCTGGCCCGAGGCGGTCCGCGGTGCTGGGTTCACTCGAAAGCGGGCGCCAGTTGCCCGCCTCCAGCGAGCTTCCGAGTGATCGCTTCCACGCGATAGCGGAAGCGCGGCCTACTGGTGCGGGCGAGTGCTGCTTTGCGTGGAAAGCAGCACTCTCGGTTAGCCGCGAGATACTGCGTGGGCGATGTCGGAGGAGAACGTGGAGATCGTTCTCGAATATTTTCGGCGCGCCGAGGCCAAGGGCGTGGAGGACGTTGCAGCTCTCCTGCATCCGGAGATCACGGCCACCGCAGTTCCCGGGTGGCCCGAACCGGGAC
>JBOGZE010000155.1:0-8031 GCA_050697055.1 Solirubrobacterales bacterium | reverse complement strand
CATCTGACCTATCCCCGCTACCTATGGATCATGATCGGCTTTGCGTTCGTAGCCGGCCATCTCGCTCGGGGCACGGCGGGCGACCCCGGCTTCGGGATGCGGCCGACGACCGGCGGCCCTCGCCGGTCGGCGGAAGCCCCGCCGCGAGGCGCCTCCTGACGATCTCTCAGCTGCCGCCCCGCCGACTCGCGAGGGGCCCAGCGCGCTGCTCCGGAGCCGTCGCGACGTGTTCACCGTGGTCCAGTCTGCCCACCGCCCGTGTGCGGTCCCAAGCCTCGATCGCGAACCCCACGACCTCGCGCGCGACCTCGGCCCAGGAGTCGCCCGCCGGCGGGCTCAACTCCTCATCCGACCACGCACGACGCAGGTGAGCGATCAAGCGCGGAATATCTTCCCGCGAGTCCACATCGATCGCGATGAACCCAGGGCGCTGTGCGGCGAACGCGCCCAGCTCACCTGGGTCGCGACTCGCGGTCACGGCGATCCGGGGAACCGGCAGGGTCAGGTACTGAATCGACTTGCTCGGCAGCTCAGCTGGATTCCTGTTCGCGACCACCACCGCTGCGTCGAAGCCACGCGCGATCCGGCAGGCCCGCCCCCAGTCGACCGGGTCGTGAATCTCGACGACGACCGCGGGATCCTGGGTCTGCAACAGCTCCGGGCGGTCCACCGACCCGTAGTTGACGAAGCGCACGCTCGTGAGTCCCGCCGCGCCCCGCAGCCGTGAAAGCCATCCGCCGATCGGCAGCTTGGCAGGATTCACCGAGCCAAACTGAACCAGCCGTAGCTCACCGGCCGATGCGGCGTGGGCGGGCTCGCGCTGGACCACCGACTCCGCGGTGGGGGTGTACCCATTGGGTCGACACAGCAGATTGAGATCAGGGAAGAGGGCGCGCAAACTGCTCGCCTGCGACTCGGTGGTCACGACTCCCGCCGCCGCATGGCGCCACAGGAAGGCCTCGGCGGCCTTTGCCCGCCGCCACGCCAGGAGACGCGAGCGTGGGAACCGCGGGGAAGGCGCCGGCTCGGTCAGCGCCCAGGGATCTCCGACGTCGACCACGTACGGAACTCCCGCAGCGAGGAGATGTGACGCCGCAACGTAGATCGGCGAGAACGGCCAGCCGACCAAAAGCGCGCCTCTACCCGACGGCTTCCAACCGCGCAGTGTCAATCGCGCCGGGATTTCGAAGGAGTCGAGCACCAGCGGACCGACAGCCCGCCGCGCGACGCGCCGCGGCAGGGTCGCATTGAACCGGCCCATCGCATGGCCGGGCTGCCCGGGAACTCGCTCCACCCGGAAGTCGAACTGCCGCTCGAGGGCAGTCGCCAGGTGCGCCGCGCGCTGAACTCGAGGCGAGAAGGGGTCGTCGCCGGCGAACGAAACCACGATCGCCTGCCGATCGGCAGACATGCCGCGACTATAACGTCGAGGCCCGCAATCCATGGACGACCCGAACCGGATCCAGCTAGTCACCCACATCAGCGAGGTGAAGGCGCTCGCGGGTGAATGGCGCCCGCTCGCCGAGCGGCGAGGGAACGCGTTCGTGACGCCGGAATGGTTCCTGGCCTGGCTCCGTCAGTGTGGCGAGGGCTGGGAGCCCCGGGTGGCGGTGGTCCGCAGTCTCGATGGCACGCTTCGGGGGCTCCTCCCACTGGTCAGCTCCAAAGGCAGTGGTCGCCAGGCGCTTCGATTCTGCCCGGTGGGTGACCGTTTCCATCCCGTGGCCGACGCGCGGGACGAGGAGGCGGTGGCCATCGCCGCGGCGCCGGCGGTGGCGCCGCGAAACCGCGGCCCCCGCTCGCTGCAGCTCGAGAACGTCGACGCGGGCGGGGGATGGTGGCATGCGTTGGCGGAGGCGTCCACCGCCCGGCTGGCGACCGTGGAGCGGGCCGAATCGGTCCTGCCCTTCGTGGAGCTGGCGGGGCTCAGTTGGGACGATTACCTCGCAGGTAGGAGTCGCCAGCTGCGCAGCCAGCTTGGCCGCAAGCTGCGCTCGCTCCGCAGTGAGCACGAGGTGCGGTTTCGCCGCACGCGGCGCTCAGAGGAGGTCGCCGCCGACCTCGAGACCCTGTTCAGGCTGCACGACGCTCGGTGGGCCGAGCGTCCCGGCAGCTCCGCGCTCGCAGATCCCGCGATTCGCGCATTTCACCTCGAGTTCGCGATGGCGGCGCTCGAGCGCGGATGGCTGCGCCTCTCTGTGATGGAGGTCGATGGAGAGCCGATCGCAGCCCTATACGGATGGCTGATCGGCGGACGGTGGTCCTACTACCAGGCGGGATTCGATCCGGCGTGGTCACGACACAGCCCCGGCTTTCTCATGCTCGCCGAGACGATCAGGGAAGCGATCGAGGAGGGGGCTTCCGAGTACGACATGCTGCTGGGAGAGGAGGCGTTCAAGCGGCGTTTCGCGACCTCGTCTCGCAGAGTGTGCTCGGTCCTCCTGGCACCCCGAGGGCGTCCGGCACACATCGGAGCAGCGGCCGGCGTTCGCCTGCGCCGAGCGTGGCGCAGGCTGCCGTCGCGCCCGAGGGCCCGTGCGAGGCGGGTCGCCGACCGGCTTGGTTTGCGCCGCTGAGGACGTGAATCGGACTTGTCGTCATCGGCGCAGCCTGGAGACCAGGCCCAGGCAGTCCGTCGCTTCCCAGGAGCCGTCGAAGGTGTAGGTGTGGGCGCCCAGGTTGCGCCCGGCTGCCCAGTTCGGGCCGAGCGACCCCACGGGCCGCTCTCGATAGTCGTCCGGCGTCAATACCTCAACGGCGTTGAACACCACCCGGGAGCCGTAGCCCCCGGTGCAGTCCTGGGCAGGTCGAATGAGGACCCCTCGGTGGAGAAACGGCCGCCCGGCCGAGCGTGCCCGCCTGGCGTCGGATACGACCGGGTTTCGCGGATGAGGGGTCCAACCGGAGTCGAGCCGGTCGCTGAAGTACAAGAAGGCTTCGTCGTCGAGGCGACCACCGTCGAAGGACTGGTTCACCCACATCCAATACAGCCCGGCGTGGCGCACGACGCTCGCATCGACGGCCTCGACATCTTCGATCAGCGCGGCTGCGCGGCTCCAGCCGGTCGGGAAGTCGGTCGCCGCCCAGAGTTCAACGCGCCGAGCCTCGCTCGACTCCGGGATCATGAACGTCTGCCCGCCGTCACGTAGGACGAACGGGTACGACAGATGGTGGGGCGCAGACATGATCGGCTCGAGGGCGCTCAGTTCGCCGCCTCGCTCCAACCGGCCCACGGCGAGCTCCCCCTTCCGATCGGCGAAGCGGACCTGCTCGACGAAGAGGAGCGTCTCAGATTCGCGCTCGAACACGAAGGGATCAGCCCAGTAGCGGTCCCCGGGGGGCGACACGACGTGCCACGGCCTGGGGTCCTCATGGGGGAGGAGGTCACCCCGTCGCTGCCGAAGGCCAAGGAACCATCCGCGACGAAACACGGTGCGGCGCAGTCGGCGCCGGGCTACGCGCCCGGCGACCCTGGCCACGTGTCGGACAGTGTCGCCATTCGATGGCGGCGGCGGCCGCACACTCGGCCGGTGGTCCGCCGGCTCCAGCTCCGGACCCCACCGCCCTGCCGCCAGGTCCTCGAGGCGCCGCAGCGCGAAGCGAGCGCTCTTCCAGTAGACGGGATTGCGGGTGCGCTGCAGCGAAACAGGGTCGGTCGCGGTCCACGAGCGATAGAGCACCCTGCGTTCCTTGGGACTTCCGGCGACGGCTTCGAGCACGCTGGTGGAGGCGGACTCTGCGAAGAACAGCTCCCAGAACAGCGCAGGCTCCCCCCGGTATCGGAGCGGGTCGCCGAGGTGAAGGGACCAGATGCCGTGCCGGGGAGCGAGCCGAATCTCTCCCGGCGCCGGCCCCGTCCCGAGGCATAGGAGGACGTCCAGAGGGTGGTCTTCTAAGCCGGCCTCGTGTCTTCGGTCGCCCTTCCCTTGCGCAGGAATCCCCTTGAGCCGGAGGCTGGGCACGCCCTCGAGAGCGGGCGAGATGTCCACCGGCGCGAGCGCGTCGGGCGGATGGGAGAACACCCGGCGGTCGAGCGCCTCGTACACCGCGAACAGGATCGGGGGACGCTCGTCGCCGATGCGATCGGAGATCACAGCCAGCGTGAGCTCCAGCTCGCCATGCGCACGGATCGCTCTCAGCACCCATGCGGCCCAGGCGGGCCCTCGCATCCCATCCAGCACGACTCCGATGCGCAGCATCGCTCCTATCTCAGCTCAGGTCGAGTCCCTCTTCGCATCCAGGCGCTCGCCGGGAGCACCACGCGGGGTGGCGCCGCGCCGCGGATGGAGCTGGGCATAGAGCCGCTCCAGGCGCTCCACGATGCGATCGAGGCCGAACTCGTGGCGGCAACGGTCCCGCGCCCGGGCACCCATCTCCCTTCCAGCATCCATACCCCGCAGCACACCGCTGACAGCAGCAGCGAGAGCTGCCTCGTCGCGAGGCGGCACGAGCACGCCATGGACGCCGTCCTCGATGACTTCCGGAATCCCGCCGACCCGCGTGGCGACGATCGGCTTGCCGGCGTCCATGAACTCCAGAATCGAGAGCGGAATGCCCTCGTAATCCGAGGACAGCACCGCGACGTCCATCGCCGCCAGGACATTGGCCACGTCGGTCCGGGCCCCCGTGAAAAGCACCCGTTGCTCGAGCCCGAGTTGACCCACGACCGCCTCCACGCCCGCGCGGTCAGGGCCCTCCCCGACGATCAGCACCCGAAGACGAGGAAAGTCCCTGACCACGAGCGCGGCGGCCCGCACCAGCACGTCGAGCGCCTTCTCCGAGCGGATGACACAGACAGTGCCTATCACCGGGTCGTCTGCGCCGATGCCAAGCTCCGCGCGCACGGCCCGTCCGTCACCGGGCGGCAAGGCACGGATGCCATTCGGGAGCAGCGTCAGCTTCTCAGGCGCAACCCGCTCGACCTCGACCATCCTGCGGCGAGCCTCCCGGGACACCACGATCATCGCGCTGGCGCAGCGGGCTATCAGCTCACGGTCGATTACCGGGCGCAGGGCGCGCCCGGTGAAGGCCCAGTTGTGCTCGTGGGCGATCACGACGGGCACGTGAGTCAGTCGGCCGATGACCGAGCCCCATGCATTCTGGCCGAAGGCATGCGTGTGAAGGACATCGATCCGCTCGCGCCTCAGTGCTTGAAACAACGGCCACCAGGCGAGCGGGTCGTACTTGAAGCGCCGCCTGAGAGAACGGACGGCTACACCCCGTCGCCGCAGATCCGCCACGACCAGCTCGCCGGTCCGGTCACCCGGGTCGGGGGGGCGGCTCAAGAAGAGCACGCGTTCGAACCGCTCCGGATCGAGTTCGACGAGCAAGTCACGAGCCACCCTTTCCGCCCCCCCGCCGCCCGCCGGGCCGATCTCCCGCACGAGCGCCGCGACCTTGAGGGGCCGGTCCGCAGGCGCGGTCGCCGGAAGCCGTCCGGTAATCAAGTCTGGCCCGTCCGTGGGGCGGTGTGCCCCGGGCCTGCCTCCGCGGTCACGAGATCACCTAGCTCGACCTCACGGTTGCGGACAGCCTCCGCGAGATCTGGGCCGAGCGCCTCATCCTGTTCGGCCTCGCTCATCCGGGCGAAGAGATTCCGCGCGAGTACCCGCTTCTTGAACCGGGCCTGCCGCCGCTGCTCACTTGCCTCGTCGCCCGGTCGGGACCGCAGCCGCATCCTCCTGAGGAGACCGCGGAACTCGGCGAGTGCGCCTGGCACGAGCACGTGCAATATCCCCGCGTAGATAGCGAGGCCGAGTGCTGCCTCGAGCGCAAGCAGGAGGAGGCCAGGCGCGGTGGCGCGATCTCCGGCGTGGACGACGAGGGCTTCAAGCGGGAAGAGGACCGCCACCATGGCGAGCCCGGCGAGCAGCGGCGCGCGTATCGCCTCCAGCATGTTCGCGAGCGGCAATCCGACGACCAGGTGCGCGCGGCGAAACGCGTACGCGGCTCGGACGACGGCACCGATCGAGATTCCGATGCAGACGCCGACGAGGCCAAACGGCAACAGCGCCACCATCGCGGCGCTGCCGACGACTACCTCGACGACGTTCATCCGAGTGACCACGTCGGGCCGACCATCGGCCTTCAACGTCTCCACGATCAGCGAGGTGACGCCGCGAGCGGCCGTGAAGACGCCGAGTGCCATTGCCGCCTTCCCGGCGTCCGCCCAGACCGGGCCGAACGCCAGCGTCGTCAAGGGCTCGCCGAGCGGAATCATGATCAGCCCGCCCGCGAGGGCCAGGATCGCCATCCAGCGTAATGCCCGCAGCACGCTCGCGTGGAACCGCGCTCGCTCGGTCGCGATCCTTGCGAAGGCCGGGAACAGCACGTAGGACGCCGCGGCCATCAGCATCGCCAACGGCAGGGACGCGATCCGGCGCCCGTATCGGAACTGGCCCAAAGCCGCAGCGCCGGTGAACCGCCCGAGCAGGAGGACCGGGATCTCATCACCCACTCGAATCACCGTGGTGGCCGCGATCGTGTGCCGCCCGTAGGCGATCAGCTCGCGCCACATCGCAAACGACGCGAGTCGCAGCCGCGGTCGCCAACGCACCAGGCCCCAGGAGAGGAGGGCGTTGACGAGCACCGAGGCGTACTGGGCAAGGACGAGCCCCCAGACTCCGAATCCGTTCGCGGTCAGCACAACGCCCGTTATGCCGAAGGCGAGCACGGCCGCGGGCTCGACGATCATCCGGCGAAGGAACGAGAAGCGGCGCTGCAGTAAGGCCGCCGGGACTACGGAAGTCGCTCGCAAGAGGGCCAGTCCGGAAGCCGCCGCGGCCACGCCGGTGATCGTCGCGCTGTCGAAGAACAAGCCGATCACCGGGGCTAGCGCGAGCAAGATGAGCGAGACGATCAAACCGCCAAGGACCGTCGCGACCACGGCGGTGGCGGCGGCCTCATCGACCCGGTCGCGCCGGTAGACGAGGGCGGACAGCATGCCCGAGTCCGTGTAAAGCTGGGCAAGCGCGAGCAAGACCAGGCCGGCAGTGAACTGCCCAAACTCGGTCGGGGTCACGAGCCGGGCCAGCACGAGATAGGACGCAAGCGTCAGGATCTGGCTCAGGGCGTAGCCGATCCCCGCGAGCGCGGTCCCCCTGACCACCGTACCCGTGAGGCCCTCGGCCGCTACGGCCTCGCCCTCGCCGTGGTCACCAGTCCGGTTCATGCATCGCCCGCCGAGCTGATCGCCTCAGAGGTCAGGTCAGGGCCGCGGTTGGCTCGTCATGCGACCCCCGTGCGGCGGATGACGACGGGCACAGTGCGAACCAGGATCACCAGCTCCCGCCAGAGCGACGGCCTTCGAAAGAAGCTGATCTCGAGCCTGCAGCGCTCGGTGAAATCCATCGAGTCCCTCCCCAGCACCTGCCATGGGCCGGTCAGGCCAGGGGCGAAATCAAGCCGCTCGGTCTCCCACGGCGCATAGGTGCTCGAGTCGAAGCTGGTTGGCCGCGGCCCGACCAGGCTCATCTCGCCACGCAGGACGGACCACAGCTGGGGAAGCTCATCGATGCTCGTCTGGCGCAGGAAACGGCCCAGTCGGGTCACCCGCGGATCGTCCTCGAGTCTGAAATCCGGCCAGGCGACTGCGCTCCGGTCACGCAGCGACTCCTTGAGCTCCGCAGCATTCGGCAGCATCGTGCGGAACTTGATCATCTGGAATCGCCGCCCCAGCCTGCCGCAGCGTTCCTGTCGAAACAGCACCGGCGCTTCGGGGTACTCGAGCTTCACGGCCAGAGCCACGACCCCGAACAGGGGCGCGAGCAGGACGAGCGCGGTCGCCGAGACGAGCACGTCGAGCACCCGCTTGACCAGCGCGTACGTGTGGTTAGGCGGCCCCAACCGCGTCATTCGGTTTCAGTCGTCACTCGGCCCCAAAGCGTCGACTCTGACGTTGGCATCGTCTTCCGCAAGCTAATGTGATCGGGCGCTACCACCGGGGGAGATTCTTCCCCCTGACCCTAGTCGGTCGGGATCAGCCTGCCTCCTGCGTAGTCGGTGGCGCCGCGGAGGTGGAGGTAGAAGGCG
>JBOGZE010000154.1:0-14827 GCA_050697055.1 Solirubrobacterales bacterium | reverse complement strand
TGTCTGCGGGGAATCGGCAGTGTAGCCAAGGGGTTCACGTCTCCAGATCGGCTCGCCCAACCGAGGTTGTGCGACGAACCTTCATCTGGACACCGTCCGGCTCGGAGGGCACAATGCGAACGTGTGTGGGGGGTATCCGCTTCGCTCCACTAGGCTCTAGATGTAGTGGACCACACTCAGGGAGGCGCACGCGAGGACCGGCCCGTCGCTGGGCGCGACTATCCGCGCGACTGGCCCGAGTTCCAGCGCTTCTTCGGCGATGAGCAGGCATGCGAGCGCTATTTGGAGCGCCTGCGCTGGCCGAGGGGCTTTCGCTGCCCGGCGTGCGGTGGAGCCGACGCCTGGAAGACGAAGCGCGGCCTGTGGCTTTGCCGAGCCTGCGGGCGCCAGACCTCGGTGACCGCGGAGACGATCTTCGCCTCGACGCGGACGCCGCTTCAGGCGTGGTTTGCGGCGATCTGGCAGCTGGTCGCCTCCAAGCAGGGCCTCTCGGCTCTGGGGTTGAAGCGCCTCATGGGCCTCGGCTCCTACGAGACCGCCTGGGCTCACCTTCACAAGCTCCGCCGGGCGATGGTCCGCCCCGGCCGCGATCTGCTCTCGGGGCTGGTCGAGGTCGACGAGGGCTACGTCGGCGGGCGCGAGGTCGGCGTCGCCGGGCGTCAGACCGCGGATAAGTCGCTCATCTTGGTCGCGGTCGAGGTGCGCAAGGGCAAGCGGCGCGAAGCCGCCGGCAGGGTCCGCCTTTCGCGTCTGGAGCCACTCTCCAAGCCGGGGCTCGAGGCGTTCATCTCGGCGGCGATCGGACCGGGCTCCGCGGTTCGCACCGACGGCTGGAACGTCTATGAGGGGCTGCCCGAGCTCGGCTATCGCCACCTGCCGATCAACATCTCCGCCACGGGCAAGCCGGCCTCGGCCTCGATGCCCCACGTCCACCGCGTGCTCGCCCTGCTCAAACGCTGGCTCTTGGGCACCCACCAAGGCTCCGTTCAGCCCCACCAGCTCGACTACTACCTCGACGAGTTCACCTTCCGCTTCAATCGCCGCCACTCCCGCTATCCCGGGCTGTTGTTCTACCGGCTGATCCAGGAGGCGGCCGCAAGCGAGCCGATCCCGCTACGCAAGATCGTCGGCGGCGAGCACGGCCGGCAGGGCACCGGCCGCGAGATCCACATATAGCGTCTGGTGGACTAAAGCGGATACCCCACACGTACGTTCGCCGTGCCCAGGTTTACATACCCTTTCTTATCAAGCGTTCGCCCTCGCACGCCTGGACGGGGCACATGTGCACCTCAGGGCGCGTGAGCCTGTTTCGACCGGTAAGCCACCGTTCGACCGCGGCGGCCGTTGTCGAGACCCCAGGAGACGATCCTCTCGGGGGTGATCCGGACCAGCGGCCGCGGCTCCGTCACCGCCTCGGCGCTGCCACGAACCTCGATTCCGCGCGGCCGCCAGGGATCGGTGCTGGCGAGATCGTCGATGACGATCGCGGCGCGGCCGCTGCGCTTGGCGTCGCGGAACTTCTTCGACTTCTCGAAGTCCATGCCGCCGACGTCGATCGTGTCGTGCTCCGGGTTGTGGCGCCAGCCGACTGGGACGACGTGCGGCGTCCCGTCCTTCCCCACCGTCGCGATCCGGCCCAGCCGGCGGTCGCCGTGCAGGTAGTCCAGCTCGGCCTCCGTGAACACACTGCCCTCCGCCATCAACCCAGTCCTGCCCAGCGCAGAGTGGTGCAAACCAGGTAGGACTGCGGGTAATCCGCAGCAAATTCCGCGTGCCTCTACGGATGGAAGGCGGCCCCGCGGCCGAGAGTATGTGTCCACGTGGCCCAGGAGCTCGAGATGACCCTGGATTCGCAGCCCGAGTCGGTCGCCAGGGCCCGTCAGGTGACCGGTCGGGTGATCGACGGCCTCAGCGTGCAGGCGCTGGAGGACGTGAGGCTGATCGTCTCCGAGCTGGTCACCAACGCGGTCAAGCACGGCCCCGAGGGCCGGGTGAAGGTGCGCCTGCGGCGAGACGGGGACACGATTCGCGGTCAGGTCGAGGACGAGGGCACGAGCCCGTTTGGGCTTCAGCGGAGGACGCGTCCCGGTTCATCCGGCGGTCTCGGCCTGCGTCTGGTGGAGACGCTCAGCGACCGCTGGGGCGTCGAGGCGGGCTCCGCCCGCGTCTGGTTCGAGCTCAGGGACCGCTCCCGCTAGCCCAGCCCCCTACGGCGCGATAGTTTGGGTGTGGCAATCGTCGTCGGTACCTCGAGCTGGTCGGACCCCGGCTTCGTCGAGCACTGGTATCCGCGTGGACTGGCGGCGCGGGAGCGGCTCCCCTTTTACGCCGAGCGGTTCGACGCGGTCGAGCTCAACTCGAGCTTCTACGCGATCCCCGCGCCAGCGACGGTGGAGCGCTGGGCCGAGGCGACCCCGGAGGGCTTCCAGTTCGACGTCAAGCTCCACCGGCTCCTCTCCCACCACGCCGCCAAGCTCAAGGACCTGCCGAAGGAGCTTCGGGATGAGGTCGAGACGACCGACCGCGGGCGGGTGGTCCTCGATCGCGCCCTGCTCGACGAGATGGTGCGCCGCAGCGCCGAGGCCTTCGAGCCGCTCGCCAAAGCCGGCAAGCTCACCTCCTACCTGCTCCAGCTCACCCCCGGCTTCGATCCGAGGAGGAACGAGCTCGAGGAGCTGGCGCCGGTGATTGAGGGGCTCGCGCCCCACCCGGTCGCGATCGAGTTCCGCCGCCGCAGCTGGGCCTCCCCGAGACGGTTCGAGGAAGTCCTCGACTGGCTCTCCGAGCACGACGCCGTCTTCGTCAGCGTCGATTCACCGCCCGGCGAGCACGTCCCGATCTTCCCCTCGATCGACGCGGTCACCAACGAGTCACTCGCCTACCTTCGCTGCCACGGGCGCAATACCGAGGGCTACATGAGCGGCCGCAGCGTCGCCGAGCGCTTCGACTACGACTACTCCACCGACGAGCTGGCGGAGATCGCAGACCGGGCGAAGAAGCTCGCCGAGGAGGCGGAGAACGTCCACGTGATGTTCAACAACAACGCCCGTGAGCTGGCGCCGAAGGCCGGTCGCGGACTGCGCCGGCAGCTCGGACAGGATCCTGGGCCGGAACCCTAGACCTCTCTACATGCACGACTCGACCGTCCGCCGGGTCTCCGCCGAGGGGACGCGGTCGAAGACGGCGATCACGTTGCCCCTCACGACCAGTCGCTGATCGGGGTCGGCGACGCCGAAGGTCCGAAGGGCGGCGCGGATGTCGGCGGCGCGGCGCTGGACCTTCTCCTCGCTTCCCTCGACGACGAACCCCGCGCTGCCGCCATCGCGGACCTTCAGGCGGATGTCGGTGGGCAGGTTGAAGAGCGGTGCGTTCGGGGTGGTGCCCTCGGCCTGCCGCTTCAGGCCGGCGTCCGCGAGGCAGTTGCGAAGCGAGTCCTCCCCGATCGCCTCCTCGTCCTCTTCCCCGCAGCCAGAGACGGCCAGGGTGAGCGCTAGGAGTGCCGCGGCAGCGCGGGGACACGGGCTCACGTGCGAAAGCTATCCGCATCCAGCACCGGCGCGGCGACCCCAGGGGGATGAAGGCCGCCGCGCCAGGTTGGCCAACGGCTGGAATACCCCTGAACAAGACTGAGATTAGGTCGCCGCTGGCCCTGAATCGAGCTTGATCAGCCTAGGCGCGAGCGGGCCAGGTGCCATCCGGAGGGCTCCGCAGTCCCGATCCGTGTAAACCACGATCAGCGGTTTTGGGTGTCGCGGAGCCCGTTCAGCCGCTTATTGGGTGCGCCAGAATCCGCTGCATGGAAAGCGATCCGGCGGCAGGAGTAGGCGTCTTCGCGGCGCTCGCGGCGGGCATCGTCTCGTTCCTTTCGCCCTGCGTCCTGCCGCTGGTACCGGGCTATCTATCCGCGGTCACCGGGGTCGCCGCCGCCGACCTCGAGCGGGCCGGGTGGCGCCGAGTACTCGCCCCCAGCCTGCTCTTCGTCGCCAGCTTCTCGACGATCTTCATCCTCCTGGGGCTGACCGCGACCGGGATCGGCAGCGCCCTCCAGGACCACCAGCTCCTGCTGGAGAAGATCTCAGCCGCTCTGATCATCGCCATGGGAGTCCTGTTCATTGCCGCCCTCTTCGTCACCCGCCTCAACCGCGAGTGGCACGTCGAGGCGCTGCTGGCAAGGGCGGGCAAGGGAGGGCCGGTGGTCGCCGGCGCCGCCTTCGCGATCGCCTGGACCCCCTGCATCGGGCCGACCCTGGCGGCGATCCTCGGGGCGGCGGCGCTCTCGGACTCGGCCGCTCACGGTGCCTTCCTGCTCGGCGTCTACTCGGCGGGGCTCGCGATCCCGTTCCTGCTCACCGCGATCGCGTTCACCCGGATGACCACCGCCTTCGCCGTGGTCAAGCGGAACTACGCGGTGATCATGGCGATCGGCGGGGTGATCCTGATCGCGATGGGAGTCCTGATCTGGACCGACAGCCTCGGCCCGATCAACGGCGACGTGCAGCGCTTCCTCAACGACCACGACATCAACTTCTTCAACGTCTAGCGACCGCAAGGCCGCTCCCCTGGCCAGCGTGCCAGCCACCACTAGACTGACTCGCGCCTCGTCTTTATGTCTGCCAAGCCAAGTACCGCGATCATCGGCGCCGGCATCAGCGGGCTCACCGCCGGGAAAGCCTTCACCGACTGGGGTCTGCCCTACACCTGCTTCGAGGCCAGCGACGACATCGGCGGCAACTGGTACTTCGGCAACCCCAACGGGCGCTCCTCGGCCTACCAGTCGCTCCACATCGACACCTATCGCGACAGCGTCTCCTTCCGCGACATGCCGATGGGAGAGGACTACCCGGACTACGCGCATCACGCCGAGGTTCGGGCCTACCTGAACCGCTATGCGGAGGCTTTCTCTCTTCGCGAGCGCATCCGGTTCCAAACCCGCGTTGAACACGCCGCGCGCAAGCAGGGCGGCGGCTGGCGGATCAGGCTCGACGACGGCTCAACCGAGGAGTTCGACTTCCTCATCGTCGGCACCGGCCACCACTGGGACCCGCGCACGCCGGAGTTTCCGGGCAGCTTCGACGGCGAGACGATTCACTCTCATCACTACATAGACCCAACCGAGCCGCTCGACCTCCGTGGCAAGCGCGTGCTCGTGGTGGGGATCGGAAACAGCGGCGTCGACATCGTCTCCGAGCTCTCGCGCAAGGGGGTCGCCGAGAAGGTCTTCATCTCCACTCGCAGCGGCGCATGGGTGATGCCGAAGTACCTGTTCGGCCAGCCGATCGGGAAACTGGTCAAGACGAATCCCCGCCTGCCGGTGAAGCTGCAGCGCTGGCTCGCGCGACCGCTCCCCTTCATTGCCTCCGGCCGGATGGAGGACTTCGGCCTCCCTCACCCCAACCACGAATTCCTCGAGGCGCACCCCACCGTCTCCAGCGAGCTGCTCCTCAGGCTCGGCTCGGGGGACGCCGCCGCCAAGCCCAATGTTGCCGAGCTTGGGGGCGACACGGTCCGCTTCGAGGATGGCAGCGTCGAGGAGATCGACGCGATCGTCTACGCGACGGGCTACAGGATCACCTTCCCCTTCTTCGACCGGGAGTTCCTTTCTGCGCCCGAGAATCGCCTGCCGCTCTACAAGCGAATCTTCGTGCCGGGGATAGACGACCTTGCACTGATCGGCCTCGCACAGACGATCCCGACTCTGTTCCCGTTCGTCGAACTTCAGAGCAAGCTCGTCGCCCGATACGCGGGAGGGGACTACGCCCTGCCTTCGATCGCGGAAATGGAGCGGACGATCGGCGAGGACGTCGTCAAGCACGGCCAGTTCGCCGAGCGTCCGCGCCACACGATGCAGATCGACTGGTACGTCTACGAGCACGACATCTGGCAGCGCGAGATCCCCGCCGGCAGTGAGCGCGCGCGGCGGGGCATGGCGGCGAAGCTCGCCGGACGTGTCGAGCGGACGGAGCCCGCCGCTGCCTGAGCGCCGCGACGTGAGCTTCGAGAGCGGCGGCGAGACCTGCGCCGCCTGGCATTTCACCGGGGAAGGCGACGCCTTCGCGACGGAGCGCGGACGTCCGTGCCTGGTGATGGCACACGGGATCGGCGGCACTCGCGACTCGGGCCTCGAGCCTTTTGCCGAGGCCTTCGCCGAGGCGGGCCTCGACGTCCTGCTCTTCGGCTACCGGAACTTCGGCGCCTCCACCGGCGAGCCCCGCCAGCTCGGCTGGCCGCCGCGCCACCGCGACGACTACCGTGCCGCGGTCGCGTTCGCCCGCGCCCTCGACGGCGTCGATCCGGAGCGGATCGTGCTTTGGGGAACCTCATGGTCGGGAGGGCACATCGTCTACGTCGCCGCCGACGACCCCCGGATCGCGGCGGTGATCTCCCAGGCCGCCGACCTCGACGGTCTGCGGACGCTCTATGAGATCGCCCGCTATGGGGACTGGGGCCAGCTGCTTCGGGTGAACCTCGAGGCGCTCAAGGATGTTCTGCGGATGGTGCGTCGGCTGGAGCCGCAGCTACTGCCGCTGGTGGCGAAACCCGGTCAGGTCGCCGCTATGGCGAGCGAGGACTCGGAGCCCGGCTGCCTGTCGATCGCGGGCCCCAGCTGGCGCAACGAGATCAGTGCGCGAGCAGTGCTCGCCGAGTGGACCAACCGGCCGATCACCAGGATGGACAAGCTCCGCTGCCCGATCCTCGTCCAGATCGCCGATCGCGACCAGGTCGCCCCTCCCCCTGGCGCCCGCGCCGCCGCCTGGCACGCCAAGGGCAGGGTCGAGGTGCGTGAGTATCCCTGCGCGCACTTCGACATCTACCTGGGTGAGTGGCGTGAGCGGTCGATCGCCGACCAGCTCCACTTCCTCCGCCGCCACCTGGCATCCGCCCCCACCCGCTCTGAAGAGCCGGCCGCCGAGACCGCCTAGGCGGGCGGCTTCTCCGGGCCGCCGGGTACGGCGACCTCGAGCGGAATCCCGAGCGCCTCGGCCTCCTCGATTCCCTCGCCCTCGATGTCGCGGGAGCAGACGATCCGGAAGCGGCCGGTGCCCAGCTCCGGGTCGGGGACGATCGGCAGGCCTCGGATGTGCTCCCAGCCGAGCCGCTCGACCTCGAAGGGGTTCATCCGCACCTCGGCCGCCGGGAAGGGGCAGTTCGAGTTGTGCTGGTCGATCGCCCGCGAGATCGCCTCGAGATTCTTCGCCTCAGGGTTGGTCACCGCCGCTTCAAAATAGCGAGCGGCGTCGGCCCCCGGCCTTAGGATCGATGGCTGCAGGTGATCGCCCATGTCGACATGGATGCCTTCTACGTGGCGGTCGAATTGCTCCGCCGCCCCGAGCTCCGGGGAAAGCCGGTGATCGTCGCCACCGGCACCGATCCCATCGCCCGCGGGGTGGTGATGACCGCCTCCTACGAGGCGCGCAAGTTCGGAGTCCACTCGGCGCTGCCGCTTGCCACGGCCCATCGGCGCTGCCCCCAGGCGATCCTCCTCCCCCGAGACATGGACGCCTACAAGGAGAAATCGCGGGAGGTGATGTCGATCCTCCGCGGCTACAGCGACACGGTGGAGGTGGTGGGCATGGACGAGGCCTACCTCGATCTGTCGGGGTCGATGGTTCCCACCGCGCGGGCGCGGGAGCTGAAGCAGGAGGTCCGCGAGCGGACCAAGCTGGTCTGCTCAGTGGGCCTCGCCGAGAATAAGCTGCTCGCCAAGATCGCCTCCGACCTGGAGAAGCCGGACGGCCTCTGCACCCTCCGCGCCGAGCAGATGCTGGAACGGGTCGGCGAGCGGCCCGCGACCCTGATCCCGGGGGTAGGCCCGAAGACCGCCGAGCGGCTGGGGCGGATCGGGGTGCGCACCGTCGCCGAGCTGGCCGCCGCCGACCTCGGCACCCTCCGCGCCGCGCTCGGCCCCTCGCTGGGGGCTGCGCTGCGCGACCGCGCCAACGGGATCGACGACCGCAAGCTCGAAACGGATCGCGAGCGCAAGTCGGAGAGCCGCGAGACCACCTTCTCCGCCGATGTAACCGACCGCGCCGTCCTCCTGGAGACCGTCGACGGACTCGCCCGCTCTGTCTGCCGCGGGCTCGCCTCGGAGGGCTGGCGGGGCCGGACGGTGACCCTGAAGATTCGACTTCGCCCCTTCCGCACCCACACCCGCTCGCGCACGATCGACGCTCCGACCCGCGATCCGGAGACCGTCGCCGGGGTCGCAAGGGGGCTGCTCGAGCGATTCGACCCCGGAGCGCCGGTGCGGCTGGTGGGGGTCGGGATGGCCGGACTGGTCCGGGATGAGTCGGACCGCGGCCCGGCGCGCGCCGCCCCCGTTGCCGGGGGGGACGCAGCCGGGCCGCTGAGCCTGGACCTCGGCCTGAGCTAACGGGTGGTGAGCACCGTGCCGGTCGAGCCGAACCCGAGCTCGGCCTTGGTGGCCGCGGTCAGGTCGTACTCGCGGCTGCCCGAGAAGGGCCCCCGGTCGATCACCGGGACCGTCACCGTTCGCCCGTGGTATCGCAGGGTGACCCGCGTTCCACAAGGGAGTGTCCGGTTGGCGACCCCGAGCGTCGAGGGGGTCAGCGTCTTCCCGCAGGCGGTCGAGTTGCCATACAGCCCGGGGCCGTAGTACGAGGCGCCCGCGGGCCGGTAGACGTTTACCCGGGTGCCCCGGGAACGCCCCGTCCGTGCGACCTCGTTGCCCCCGGCGATCGCGTTCGCCTCAAAGACGCCGGTGTGCAATGCACGCCAGCGCGCCTTGAAGCTGCCGGTGCCGGTCGCAGCTCCGGCGAGCCCCATCATGGCCATCAATGCTGTGGCGGGCAGCAGCGCGAGTGCGGCCCGCCTCCGCTTCCAACGGAAGCGACGCAAGTGAAACACCTGCCTTCCTCTGCCGCCTACGGGGCTAGCTGACGGGCTCGCGGCGGCCCTACCTCACACGGGTCGCTCCTGTTGGAGCGCCCTCGCATCTGCCGCTAAGGACGGAACACCGCCCCATTCGCCCCGGCCGGCAACCTGCACCGGCGTTTGGTTCCCCCGCCTCCCTGATGTCCGTCAAGGCAACTCGGCGGTTCGCTTTGCGATTCCTCACTCCAGCCGGAGCACCATAGGAAGGCGATCAGCGCGCAACTGTGAGCACGCTCACACTGCACGTGGGTATGCGAATATCAGCCTGTGGTCGAACGACTGAGCGGATTGGACTCCTCGTTCCTTCATCTGGAGGAGGGCGAGACGCACATGCACGTCGCCTCGACCACCCTGTTCGAGGGCCCCGCGCCGCCCTACCTCGAGTTCCGCGACCACATCGCCTCGCGGTTGCACCTCGTGCCTCGCTTCCGCCAGAGGCTCCGGTTCGTCCCCTTCGGCCAGGGGCGGCCCGTCTGGGTCGACGATCCGCACCTCAACCTCGCCTACCATGTCCGCCACACCTCGCTGCCGCCGCCCGGCAGCGAGCAGCAGCTGCGGCGGCTCGCCGCCCGGATCTTCTCCCAGCGGCTCGACCGCTCGAAGCCCCTCTGGGAGCTGTGGCTGGTCGAGGGCCTCAGCGGCGGGCGATTCGCGATCGTCGGCAAGACCCATCACTGCCTCGTCGACGGGATCTCCGGCGTCGACATCACCACCGTGCTCTTCGACCTCGAGCGCGAGCCGGACACCTCGCAGGCGCCCGAGGCCGAGGCCTGGCAGCCCGAGCCGGAGCCGAGCGACTCCCATCTGCTCGCTGAGGCGCTGGTCGAGCGTGCGGTGAGCCCGCAGGAGATCGTCCGCGGGGCGCGGCGAGTACTGCGCGGGCCCCGCCGGGCCCTGCGCAGGGTCACCGAAACCGTGGCCGCCGCCGGGTCCTTCGCCTCCGCCGGGATGGGTGCCCCCCGTTCCCCATTCAACGTCGAGATCGGTCCCCACCGGCGCTTCACCTGGGTGCGCGCCTCGTTGCGCGACCTGAAGCAGGTCAAGGACCAGCTCGGCGGCACCGTCAACGACGTCGTCCTCGCGGCCGTCGCCGGCGCCCTCGGCCGCTACCTGCGGTCGCATGGGCAGGCCACCGCCGGCCTCGAGCTGCGGGCGATGGTCCCGGTGAGCGTCCGCACCGCCGACCAGCATGGTGCCTTCGGCAATCAGGTGACGACGATGATGGCGCCGCTCCCGGTCTGGTGCGAGGACTCGGTCCGTCGGCTCCATCTGGTTACCGAGTCGATGGGCGACCTGAAGCAGTCGAAGCAGGCGATGGGCGCGACCTTGCTCACCCAGCTCGCCGACTTCGCTCCCCCCACCCTCGCCGGTCAAGCGGCACGGCTGCAGTCGCGGCAGCGCTTCTTCAACCTGGTCGTCACCAACGTTCCGGGGCCGCAGTTCCCGCTCTTCCTGATGGGGAGGCGGATGCTGCGGGTCTTCCCGATGGTTCCGTTGGCCAAGCGGCAGGCGCTCTGCGTGGGGGTGATGAGCTACGACGGCCAGGTGAATTTCGGCCTGATCGGCGACTACGACGCGATGGCCGATCTCGACGAGCTAGGCGGGGACCTGGAGGCCTCGCTCGTCGAACTCGTTGAGGCGGCCGGCGGCCGGCGGAGCATCTTCCGTCGCTTCGTTCCCGGCGAGCGGGAGCGGGATGGGGATGAGGTCGCCGCCCAACAGAACGGCGCCAGCGACCGCCAGCGGTCGGTGTCCTAGCTCTCCCCGGCCGCCTCGGCGGTGGCGTCCTCGCGCGCCTGGGCAAAGGCGTCGGTGTGATTGACCCGGATCGCGTCGCCCCAGACCGGCTCGTCGTACCGCGCCCTGACCATGCAGCGGTGGAGCGTCTCCAGGTCCTCCTGGCGGGCAAGGTCGTAGGCGGACCCTGAGGCGGCGTCCGGATGGCCGGGGTGCACCGCCCACTCGGTCACCCCCGGCTCGAGACGGCGGAGCTCCGGCGGCTCGCCCCCTGGCTCCGAGCTCCGCATCCGCCCGATCAGGGCGTCGGGGGTGTCGATGCCGCGCTCGCGCAGCCACTGGCGGTGGTCGGCGCTGACCGAGCGCACGGGGACGCCGATCTGCTGGGCGGCCACCAGCACCGGCGTGGCGAGCTCGGGGCGGGCGTGGCAGTGGTGGTGGCCGTCGAGGAAGGCGGGCCAGTGGTGGAAGAGATCGACGAAGCGGTCCAGCTGCACCTGCAGCGCGGTCCGCGCCGGCGCCCCGCTGCGCGGTCCCCAGCGGCCCTCGAACTCGATGTGGAGACCGACCTCCACCCCGGTCTCGATCAGCGGCTCCGGATCGCAGTGCTCGCGCTCGACCATCGCGCTGACCGCGTCGACGGCGCCCGCCTCGATCGCCTCGAGGATGCCGGCGTTGTAGGAGGGCCAGTAGCCGTAGTCGTCGGCGGTGATCACCAGGTAGCGGCGCTGCTTGTCATGCGGGGTCGCCATCGACCTCACATGATTGCCGACTGGATCGCCGATCTAGCTCCCGGCAGAACCGGCGGCCCTGCGCACAGCCCGGGTGGCTGCCATGCGCTGCACCGCGAGGGTGAGCGATCCGGCGACGATCAGGAGGACGACGTTGATCGAGAGCACCTCGAGCCCGTCGAGCCCGCGGGAGCTCTCCCCCACCCCGATCGCAACCCCGAGGTAGGCGGAGGCGGGGATCGTGGTCACCGAGATTGCCACCCCGACCGCGGCGCTGGCGTGGGTCTCGAAGGCGAGGATCGCGGCGACCCCGGCGGCGAGGGCGACCAGGACCGTCGAGTAGTCGGTGTGGACGAGCGATCCCAGCCCTCCCTCGCCCACGGTGAAGTCATCGGCGAGGAAGCCGAGGAGGTCGAGGGAGAAGGCGAGCAGCATCGCGACCCCCACCACCAGGGACAGGCCGATGAGCAGGGTGGCGAGGGAGCGGCGGGCGAGCGGCCACTTCCTCCCCACCAGAGCGACGCAGGAGGCGCACACGGGCAGCAGGTCGGGGCTGACCGCCATCGCGCCGACGATCAGGATCGTGTTGGAGGTGAGCACGCCGAGCGCGGCGATCGCGCCGGCGACCATCATCAGCGCCAGGTAGCGCGCGAACGGTCTCGAGTTCGCACGAGCCTCCCCCAGGATCTCGACCCAGGCGAACTCGCTCGTCCTTCCGATTCGCGTGCGGCCGGCAGGCATCGGGGCGACCACGTGCACCCTGGAGAGGAGGTAGTCCTCGGCCTCGATCTCGGCCCGCTCCAGCTCGGTGATCAGCCGGTCGGCGGCGCCCGCCTCGACGTCGGCGGATATCAGCACCTTGCCGGGCTCGCCGGCATCGACCAGCAGCATCCGCCGCACGCCTTCGAGCCCCTCGATCGAGCGCGCGAGCTGCGCGGCGTGGGCCTGGTGGGCTGAGAGCCTGAGATGCAGCACGGCCGCCGGGATCGTGACAGCCCGGTCGGCGGCTCCCGTGGTATTCCGGAGCAATGAACGTGCGACGCGCCGCGCCCGAGGACTCCGAGAGGCTCGCCACGATCTTCAACGAGGGGATCGAGGAGCGGGTGGCGACCTTCGAGACCCGGCCGGTAACGATCGAGGCAATGCAGGAGACGGTAAGGAGCGAGCTCGTGCTGGTGGCCGAGATCGACGGAAAGGTGGTCGGCTGGGCGAAGGCCGGGCCGTACTGCTCGACGGTCGGTGGAGGGACGTGCTCGTGGTCGAGCTGCTGCTCGCCGGCCCCCAGGCGTAACCCCGGGGTTTCGGGCGCCGCTTACGAGGAAAGAAGCAACAAAAGGGACAGAGTCGTGTTGCAGGGGGCACGGATGAAGGGACGAATGACGAAGGCACTACTGGCAGGAATCGCGACGCTCGGCGTGGCCCTCCATGTCGTGCCCTCCGCCCTCGCCTCGAGCGCGACGATCACCGGCACCGACACGATCAAGGTGACCGCGAGCGCCAACGAGGTCAACCGCATCGTCGTCACCTACGCCTCCGGCACCGACACCTACACGGTCGCGGACTCGGCGGCGACGATCACCGCGGGCGGGCTGCTCTGCATGGTGGCCATCGACTCCCACAGCGTCAGCTGCCCGGGTACGGGGATCAAGACGATCGACGTCGACGTCGGCCGCGCCAACGACTCGGCGGAGCTCGACCGGCAGACGATCCCCACCGAGGTCGCGGGCAAGCTCAACGGCGACAGCGGCGACGACATCTTGCTCGGCTCCGATGGCGCCGACGACATTAAGGGCGGCTCCGGCAAGGACCTGATCGACGGCAGGGACGGCGCCGACGACATCAACGGCGGCAGCAACACCGACATGGTCGTCTACCCGCCCGAGCGGGCCACCGCGCTCTTCGTCACCATCGGCTCCGCCAACAACAACGACGGCAACGAGCTCGACCAGACCGGCTCCAGGCGGGACACGGTCCACGGCGACGTCGAGGGTGTCACCGGCGCGGCCGGGGGCGACATCCTGATCGGCGACAAGAGCGCCGAGACGTTGGTCGGCGGTGACGGCAACGACCTCCTCGCCGGCCAGGGCGGAGGCGACTCGCTCTTTGGCCTCCTCGGGGACGACCTGCTCTCGGGAGGGGACGGCAGTGACACCGCGCGCGGCTACTTCGGCAGTGACCGGGTGCTCGGCGGCCCGGGCAACGACCGCCTGATCGGGGGCGCCGACAACGACTTCGTCCGCGGGAAGAAGGGTCACGACGTGATGAAGGGCAACACCGGAATCGACGCGATCGGTGCCAAGGATGGGAACCGCGACGTGAAGATCAACTGCGGTCCCGGGCCCAACTCCCAGGAGTGGGCGAAGCGGGATAAGCGGCTCGACCCACGGCCGCGCAGCTGCTGAGGCCACAGCCTCCGCCGCCTTGGATTCGTCCTCCCCGGAGACGATGATCCCGGCGTGCACCGGATCCACTATCGCTTCGGCCTAGTCCTTGGGCTGATTCTCGCCGCGCTGGCGTTCGGGCTGGCGGCACCCGAGGGGGACGGGGCTCGCTTCGTCGGGGTCAGCCTCCAGGCGGCCACCCTGGTCGCCGCCGTCGTCGCCTCCAGGGCGCACCGCTGGATCGTCAGGCTGAGCGTCCTCGCGGCCGTGGTTGGGGTCGTCGGCACGGCTGCCGCCCTGGTTGGGACGAACGAGTTCGGCGATGGATCCGCCGCGATCGTCGCCCTTTGCTACGTGCTGCTGACGCCCCCCGCGATCGTCTCCGGACTGATCAAGCACTTCCGCGAGGAGGGCGAGGTCACCCTGCAGATGATGTTTGGAGTCCTCTGCCTCTACCTGCTTGTGGGCCTGCTCTTCGGGGTCGGTTACGCCGCGATCCAGGAGATCTCAGATGAGCCCTTCTTCACCACGGGCGAAGGCCAGCGTGATGACTTCCTCTACTTCAGCTATGCCACCCTGACCACGGTCGGCTACGGAGACCTGATCGCGGCCACGGACGTGGGACGCTCACTGGCGATCACCGAGGCCCTCGTCGGCCAGATCTACCTGGTGACGGTGGTCGCGGTGATCGTCAGCAACCTCCGCCCGGCCCGGCCGCGGTCGCGCCGGCGACAGGCCGGGGCGGAGTGAGGCGCGTCGCCGGAGCCGCGATCAGCCGAGCGCCAGGAGCCGCCAGAAGGGGTGCTCGCGCGGGGGGATCCGCGGGGGCACCCGCCGGTACTGGCGGTTGCGGGCCCACTCCAGGTAGCCCCGCAGGCGGCGGGCGATCGAGCGCCGGGTGGCGGGCGTCGGCTCGACCGCGCTGTGGGAGAGCGCCCAGAGCCAGGCGTTCGCCTCCGATTCCAGCCGCGGCGCCGAGCGGCCCCGCCCGATCAGGTGCCCGATCTCGTGCAGAGCGATGAAGTAGGAGACCTGGCCGCGGATCGGCGGCACCGAGATCTCCCGCCTGCCGCCGCGCCAGCGAAT
>JBOGZE010000153.1:0-1520 GCA_050697055.1 Solirubrobacterales bacterium | reverse complement strand
CGTTCGCCCACCTGTTGGCGAGCGCGGTCGCCGGCGTCCTCGAGCTCGCGCCGGGCGCGCCCAGCGGCCCGCTCGGCGTTCTTCCGTGGCTCCTTGGCGCGGGACTCGACCTCACCCCGGAGCTGTCCCACGACCCTCTCCAGCTCTCCGAGGATGTCCTCGGCCTGCTCGCGCCCGCGGGTGACCAGCCGGGTGACCAGCTCCTCCCCGTCGCCTCTGGTCATCCGCCCCCGGCGCACCGCGTCGTCGACGACCTCCTGGAGGCGCTCGCGCGAGATGTGGACGCTCTTCTCCAGGGCCTCGCGGAACGCCTGCACGCTCTGCTCGGCGCGGGTACCCGTCTGTGGCTCTGGTGCGGGCTCGACCGTCTGCTTGGTCTTGGCCATTCCCGCGGCCAGTCTACCCGGGCGCAGCTCGCCCAAATCAAGCGGCGGTGGCTAGCCGAAGCGGAATCTGGCCTGCACGGCGTTGTGGTCGGAAAGCCGGATCTTCAGTCCGGTCTTGGGGTCGGAGACGTCGCGTGCCTGGGGCGGCCAGGCGGCGGGATGCTGATCGACTTCGAGCCCGTGCACGAGCAGGTGGCTGAGGCGGTCCGGCGCGGTCGGTGGGGCGAGGCCAAAGCGCTGCTCGAGCCGCTCGAAGACCCCGCTCTCGCCCGGCCGGACGTTGAAGTCGCCGCCGAAGACCAGCGGCCGTCCGCCGGCGAAACTCAGGGCCCGCTCGGCGGCGGCGATCAACTCGGCCTCCGCCGATGAGGGCTTCGTGCTGACGTGGAAATTGGCCGCGCAGACCCCGGACTGGAGTCGAGTAAGCGCCATTACCCGGAGCTCGGGACGCCGGGTGAGGACGACCCTTCTGCGCTCGACGATCGGACCGGCCTCCCGGCGGACCAGTGTCGTGTTCGATCCTCCCTCCAAGGCGCCCAAGAGGTCCGGCCGCCACCGGCCGATGATCGAGGTCAGCGGTTGCAGCCAGTTGCGTCCGCTGAGTGCGCGGTGCGAGTCCGCCCCGCAAGCCTGGGCCATCTTGGTCCTCCAGCTCGGCGGGAACTCCTGGAAGAGGGCGACGTCCCAGCTCGCTCCGTTGATCATCGCGGCGAACTCGTCGAAGAGGTCCCAGTTCACCTGCTCGTACTCCTTGCCCCGGATCGGGCCCCGGCGCCAGTTGCCCTTGTGGGCGCGCACCTGGAGCTGCTCCTCGGGTGGCCAATCGCGCCCATGGAACACGTTCCACGTCATTGCCCTGAGCTGCACGCCCGTAGTATCGGCGGCTTCATGCCCCGGCCTCTGCCCGACCCTGCCGCGAGCCATTTCCTCACGGGGGAGGAGCTAGACCGCGCCCAGCTCACTGCGCTGCTCGATCGCGCCGCGGAGCTCAAGTCCGGCCGCGAGGCGGGAGACGGGGGCGAGGCCCTGGCGGGACGCTCGGTGGCGCTGATATTCGAGAAGCCCTCGACCCGGACCCGGATCTCCTTCGAGGTCGGCGTCGCAGAGCTCGGGGGAACGCCGCTGGTGCTCCGC
>JBOGZE010000152.1:0-6065 GCA_050697055.1 Solirubrobacterales bacterium | reverse complement strand
AGTCGTAATAGCGGCCGGCGGCACGGCGGGGCACGTCGTGCCGGCGATCGCCGTCGCCGACGCGCTTCGGGCTGAGGGCGCCGAGGTCAGCTTCCTCGGCACGCGCGAGCGCGCCGAGGCGGATCTCGTTCCGGCCGCCGGGTTCGAGATCGACTTCCTGCGGGTCAGCGGGCTGGACAGGCGCAACCCGCTGAAGGCGGCCCGCGCCGCCTTGACCGGGTTGCGGCGATCGAGCCCGCTCACCCGGAGGAAGTCGATCTCGTAGCCGGCGGCGGGCACCAGCTCGGCCTCGGCCCGCTCGCGGGTGCCGAGGAAGCTGACTTGGGCGCCCTCAGCGCGCAGCGCGTCGGCGACGGCGATCGCCGGCACGACGTGCCCCGCCGTGCCGCCGGCCGCTATCACGACTCGTGCCACTGGTTGCGCGCTTCCTCTTCGTGTGGGTTCCGCCCTCGACCAGGCGAAGTCTTGCAGCGCTCCCGGCCGCGCCGCCCGACGCCGCCCGCCGAGATCGGGTAGAGGCCCCGGCCGGGCGGCTGCGGGCGCGGGCAGCGGCCGGCCTCCGGGCGACGTTGAGGATCAGGCCGGCGGCGGCCAGGGTGAGCATCAGGCTGGTCCCGCCGTAGGAGACGAACGGCAGCGGCACCCCGGTGAGCGGCGCGAGGCCGAGCACCGCGAACAGGTTGACCGCCGCCTGGGCCATGATCAGCGAGGTCAGCCCCGCCGCGAGCAGCTTGCTGAAGCGATCGCGAGCCCGATGGGCGGCGCGGAAGCCGGCGTAGCCGAACATCCCGAAGAGCCCGATCAGGACGACCATTCCGGCGAGACCCGTCTCCTCGCCGAGGACGGCGGCGATCATGTCGGTGTGTGCCTCGGGCAGGTACGAGGCCTTCTGCACGCTCTCGCCCAGCCCAACCCCAAGGATGCTGCCGGAGCCCACCGCGATCGTCGCCTGGGTGCCCTGGAAGCCGGCTCCGGTCGAATCGGCGCCGGGGTTGAGGAAGCCGGTGAGGCGCTCCTGCTGGTAGGGGTGGGTGGCGACCATCGCCAAGCCGGCGATCGCGAGCACCGCGCCGGCCGGCGCCAGGGTGCGGAGGCCGACGCCGGCGGCAAACAGAACGCAGCAAACCGCGAAGCAAAGGACGGTCGCGGAGCCGAGATCGGGCTGGCGGGCGATCAGCAGCGCCGCCAGGCCAACCACCAGAAGGTATGGCATCAGTCCCTCGAGGGTGCGTACTCGCTTCGGGCGCGCCGCCAGCAGGTGGGCCCCGTAGAGGACGATCGCGAACTTCGCCAGCTCGGCGGGCTGGAACTGGAGAAGCCCAGCACCGAACCAGCGCTGGGCCCCGTTGACGCTGCTGCCCACCCCAGGCACCATCACCGCGAGCAGTAGGAAAAGAGAGAGCGCGAGCAGGGCCGGGGTGAGCAACCGGGCGACCTGGACACCCTTGATCGAGGCGAAGCGCATCACCACCAGCCCGACTCCGGCGAAGAGGACGGTGCGCTTCAGGTAGTAGGCGCCGTCTCCGCCGCCGGCGAGTAGGGTGCGCGCCGAGCTGGCGCTGAACACCATCACCGCCCCCAACGCCAGCAGGCAGAGGGTGGCGGTGAGCAGCAGCGAGTACTCGAGCGGCGGCGCCGAACGCGAGCCCCCGCGGCGGCCGGCGCTCATAGGAGAACCTCCACCAGCTGGCGGAAGCGCTCGCCGCGCTCCTCGAAGTCCGCAAAGGCGTCGAAGCTGGCGCAGGCCGGCGAGAGCAGCACCACTTCACCCGACTGGGCGCGGGCGTGGGCCGCCTCCACCGCGCGCTCCAGAGTCCCGGACTCGACCAGCGTCACCCCGCGCGGCTCCGCTGGAGCGAGCGCGGTGGACAGCTGCTCGGCGGCCTCCCCGATCAGGTAGCAGGCCCGGCAGCGAGCCTCGACCGGCTCCAGCAGGCGCCCGAAGCTCTCTCCCTTCAGCGATCCGCCCAGGATCAGGTGGACGCCTCCCTCGAAAGCCTCGATCCCGGCGATCGCCGAGGCGACGTTGGTTGCCTTGGAGTCGTTGACGTAGAGGACGCCGCCGTGCTGTCGCAGCCGCTCCAGGCGGTGCGGGACGCCCTCGAACCCGGCGAGCCCGTCGGCGACGGCGTCGCGAGGGATCCCGGTGGCGAGCGCCGCCGCCGCCGCGGCCATTGCGTTCTCGACGTTATGGCGACCGAGCAGCTTCAGCTGGTCGGCCCGGAGCAGCGGCTCCTGGTCGGCGAAGATCACCCCCTCGCGCATGCTCACTTCGCAGTCAGGATCGGCCGCCATCTCGGCCTCTGGGCAGAAGCGCACCCGCCGCGCGCAGCCGCCCAGGTCGCGGTCGCGAAGCTCCGGCGTCGCCCCGTTGTAGGCCGCGACGTCGTCGTTTCCCTGGTTGGCGAAGATCCGCAGCTTCGCCTCCAGGTAGCTCTCCAGGGTGCCGTGCCGGTCAAGATGATCGGGGGCCAGGTTGAGGAGCACTGCGCATTCCGGCGCGAAGCGCTCGGAGTCCTCGAGCTGGAAGCTCGAGCACTCGCAGACGACGGTGGCGTCCGACTCGACCTCTCCCGCCAGCGAGGCCAATGGGGTGCCGACGTTCCCCGCCACCGCCATCGGCAGCCCGGCGACCCGGTGTAGGTGGCCGAGCAGCTCGGTCGTCGTTGTCTTGCCGTTGGTCCCGGTGACCGCGTAGAAGGGGTTGGGAATCAGGCGCCAGGCAAGCTCGAGCTCGCCGGTCACCTCGAGGCCGCGCTCTCGCGCCGCCTTGACCACCGGCGCCTCCTGGGGCACGCCGGGGCTCTTGACCAGGGTCCTGGCCTCCTCGAGGAGCTCGGTTCCGTCCACCTTCAAGCTGACTTCGACGCACTCCTCGCTCAGACCTTCCGCCTCCGGGGGCTCACCGGAGTCACACCCGAGTACGCGCTCCCCACGCCCGGCGAGCAGGCGGGCGATCGCCGCCCCCGAGCGCGCCAGCCCGACCACCAGAAAGGGACCCTCAGGCAGGGGCGGGCGCGGGCGCGGATCGCCGAATCGGTTCACATAACCACCATGACCGCATTTCGCGGCGGAGGCGGAAACCCCTTGCTCACGCTGAATTCCGCTTTGCTACGCGGGTGCCCAGACTAAACCGGGAAGGAGAGGTATGCGGATGCGGAAATACCTGGTCGGGATGATCGCGGGCTTGGTTGGTGCCGTGGCCCTCTCGAGCGCCGCCTCGGCGGAGGTCACCAGCCTGAGCATCGGCTCGCAATGGACGCCCGCGAAGCAGGACAAGAAGAAGCGCGGACCAGCGAAGAGCTACTTCGAAACCAATGAAGCGCACGCGGGCGACTTGCTGGGCCAGCCGGGATGTCTGGGAGGCGATGACCCGGCGTGCTATGCCTACCCGCCCGCGGTGCAAAGCTTGATCACCTTCCCGAAGGACGTCGCAATCGATCCGGGCAACCTGCCGGACTGCAGCCTGGGGTCGCTCATTGGCAAGTCCACCGCCGCTGCAAGGGCGGCCTGCCCGCGATCGATCGTCGGAGGGGGAAACAGCGTCGGCAAGAACCTGGAGGGCCAGACCCTGAACGGCGTGGTTACGGCGTTCAACGGCGCGCCCACGGGCGGTAACCCGTCGCTCTACCTGCACCTTGACATCGCGGGCGTCGCAACCAAGCCGATCCTGAACGGCGTCGTTCGTGGCAACACTCTGCTGCTGCAGACTCGGCCGGTCGCCGGCATAGTGAGCGAGCACTTCGACACCACGCTCAACCCGGTCATCACCAGGAAGAAGGAGAACAAGAAGACGGGCAAGGTGAAGAAGACGTTCCTCATCTCCATCAGGTGCTCGAAGTCGCGCACGTGGACGACCACGGAGACCATCACCTACCAGAACGAAAAGACGCTGACGGATGGCGTGTCGCAGAAGTGCAAGCAGAAGAAGAAGAGGGGCCCTACGGTCCGATCGCTTGCTGGTAGAGGGTGAAACCGATCCCGGAGCAGACCGCGGCGATGATCCAGAAGCGGAGCATGATCTTGGTCTCCGACCAGGCGAGCAGCTCGAAGTGGTGGTGGACCGGCGCCATCAGCAGGATCCGCCGCCGGAACGCCTTGAAGGCGGCCACCTGGAGCGCCACCGAGAGCGCCTCGATCACGAAGATGCCGCCGATGATGACCAGCAGCACCTCGGTCTGAGTCATCACCGCCAGCGCCCCGATCGCGCCCCCAAGGCCGAGGGAGCCGGTGTCGCCCATGAAGATCGAGGCGGGGAAGGCGTTGAACCAGAGAAAGCCGATGCAGCCGCCGACCAGGCAGGCGGAGAGCAGCGCCAGGTTTTCCTGCTCGTTGGTGATGAAGGTGATCGCCGTGTACGCGAGGAGAACGATCGCGCAGCAGCCGGCGGCGAGCCCGTCGAGCCCGTCGGTGAGGTTGACGGCGTTGCTGGCGCCGGCGATCACCAGGAAGACGAGCAGCAGGTAGACGGCGTCGGGAATGTCGATCTGGGCGTCGGAGATCCGCAGCTCGACCACCGACTCCAGCCCGACCTCGTTCTTGGCGACGTAGTAGAGGCCGACCGCGAGCAGGAACTGGTAGGCGAGCTTCCAGCGGGCCGAGAGCCCGAGCGAGCGGCGCTTGACCAGCTTCAGGAAGTCGTCGGCGAAGCCGATCGCCGTGCAGCCGACCGCCACCCCGAAGACCGCGAGGCTGGCGACGTCGCGGTCGGAGAGGACCAAGTACGGGATCGCGATCGCCGTGAACACGATCAGGCCGCCCATCGTCGGCGTGCCGGCCTTCTCGTGGTGCTCCTCGGGGCCCTCCTCGCGGATCTGCTGGCCGAACTCCTTGATCCGCAAGTACTCGATGAATCGCGGGCCGAGGAAGATGCAGATCAGCATCGCCGCCATTCCGGCTATCAGGATCTCGCCGAGCACTACTTCGACTCGACCAGCCTCTCGGCGACGAGCTCGAGGCCGACCGCGCGCGAGCCCTTGACCAGGATCGCGTCCCGCGGTTGCAGCCGCTCGGCGAGGGTGGCCGCCGCGGCCTCAGCGTCAGGCACCTCGGCGTCGGGCGCGTACTCGCGGCCGAGCTCGCCGACGCCGATCAGCAGCTCCACCCCGCGCCGCCTGGCGTGCTCGCCGATCTCGCGGTGGTAGGCGGCGGCCTCCGGCCCCAGCTCGCGCATCTCGCCGAGCACCGCGACCCGACGGCCGCCGGCAGGCAGGGAGGCGAGGTGATCCAGCGCCGCCCGCATCGAGATCGGGTTGGCGTTGTAGGAGTCGTTGATCAGGATGGCGTCCCCCCGAAGCTCGACGAGCTCCCCACGGAGGCGCGAGAAGACTATCCCCGGCGCCCGCTGGGCCATCCCCTCCAGCGGCATCCCGAGCGCGACGCCGGCCGTGATCGCCGCGAGCGCATTGTCCAAGTTGTGGGCCTCGACGAAGGGCAGCTTGAAGCGGTGCTCGTCCGCCGGGGTGACGACGACGGCGTCGGTCTCCCCCGCCTCCGCCAGGATCTCCTTTGCCCAGACATCGCCTCCCCGCCCGAACCGCAGCACCGTCGGCGCCCGGCCCAGGTACGGCGCCAGCGGACCGGGATCGGCGGGGACGACAGCGGTCCCACCCTCGGCGAGCCCGGCGATGATCTCCGCCTTTGCGGCGGCGATCGCGTCGACCGAGCCCAGCAGCTCGACGTGCACGGGGCCGACATTGGTGATCACCGCGACGTCGGGCTCTGCGATCGTGCAGAGGTCCGCGATCTGGCCCGCGCCGCGCATCGCCATCTCCAGGACCAGGACCTCGGTGCCCTCGCGGGCTCCGAGGACCGCGAGCGGCAGCCCGATCTCGGTGTTGAAGTTCTCGGGGCTGGCATGGACGGCGGCGGGCAGGATCGCCCGGCAGATGTCCTTGACCGAGGTCTTCCCGGTGGAGCCGGTGATCCCGACCACCCGGCAATCCAGCTCCCGGCGCCAATGCCGGGCGAGCGCCTGGAGGGAGGCGAGGGGGTCATCGCTGCCGAGCACCCAGCTCTCGTCCTCCTCGGCTGCGCCCAGCTCGTGGGCGCGACCTGAGTCCACC
>JBOGZE010000151.1:0-12488 GCA_050697055.1 Solirubrobacterales bacterium | reverse complement strand
GCGCGAGAGCCAGCGAGGAGAAAGTGACCAGGCGGCCGGGGGTGCGGATCGCCTCCCAGCCGGGCAGCACCTCGTAGAACATCCGGTAGGGCCAGAGCAGCCCGCCCTCCTCCCGGAAGCCGAGCGCCAGGACCGAGATCGCCACCACCGCGGCACAGAGCCCGATCCGCAGGCGACGGTCGAAGCTCGCCGACCGGAGCCCGGCGATCGCCAAGCCGAGGATCAACAACCCCGGGAAGAGGGTCTTCTCGGGAATGTTGTCGAGATCCTCGCGGATCGACGAGGTCGCCTCGCCCCAGACGAAGCTCTCCTCGGGGGCGGTGAGGAAGACCGCAAGCGGGCCGGAGTAGGCGGCGATCGTCGAGGGAGGCCGCTTCGCCTCCGCGTTCTCGTCGGCGACGTGGAAGTAGGGGCGCGCGATCAGCCCGGCGACCGCGACGAAGACGACGAACCCGGCCGCCCCGGCGGCGAGCATCCGGCGGTCGAGGCCCGGCCGGCCACGCCGCCACCAGATCACGGCGGCAGCAAGGACTCCGCCCGCAAGCAGGTAGGCGAGCGGTAGCCCAAGGACGAAGCCGAGGGAGAGCTGCCAGGCGGCCACCAGCCAGGCGGCAAACAGCCACCACGGTCTTCGCAGCCGGAACCCCCGCACCCCGAGCGCCAGGCAGAGCGGGATCCCTCCGGACGAGATCACCTGCATGTGGCCGTCATGCTCGAGCCGGAAGGGGGCGAAGGCATAGGCGGCGCCCGCCATCGCCGCTCCCGCCGGCCCGAGGCCGAGCTCCCGGGCGAGCACGTAGGCGCCGAAGAAGGCGAGCACGTAGGCGAAGAGGAAGAGGAGGTCGTAACGGACGACCGCATCGTGTGGCCCGGAGCCGATCAGGCCGGCCGGCGCGTAGCCGATCAGGGCGTCGCCGTAGGCGAGCGAATCGTCCACCGGCCAGAACTGGTTCGCCTGGAAGAAGTGGAGCGGCTGGTGGGCGAGGGCATGCCCGCCCCAGGCGACCTGCCACGACTCGGTCACCGGGTCGCCGACGTCCTTGGGGAGGTCGGTCCCGAGATTGAGGATCAGCGGCCAGTGCATGACCACCGCGAGCAGGCAGGCGCCCGCCGCGACCAGCAGCAGCTCCCGCCCGCTCACCTCTCGTCGGCCGCTCATGGGGCGGGCATCCTCGCAGGGGGTCTAGGATCACTGCATGGTCACCGCCCTGATCGTGATCGGCGTGATCGCCTTCCTCGCGGTCGACGCCTACATCCTGCTTCGCGTCAGGGGCTCTCACAAGGGCACAGACGACTACGGGACGATCGCGGTTCCCGGTGAGACCACGGTGTCCCTGCCGGCGGGCAAGGTGAAGCTCACCTACCAGGAGTCCTACAGGGCCTCGTCGAGCGGAGACAGCATCGACTTCGGCGTTCCGGGCGGGCTCGAGGTGACGCTGACCTCGGCCGACGGCGAGGCGACGGAGCTGAAGGGGCCTGGTTTCAAGGGCCTGGGCAGCTCACTGTCCACCGGGAGCGGTTGGAGCCACGCTCTGATCGGCACGGCCGAGATTGCCAGCCCCGGCGCCTTCACGGTCACCGCTCGGCCGGAGCTCGAGGGCGCACCGAGCCCAAGATCCTCATCGGCAAGTAAGCGGGCCCGCTAGCCCTGGTCCCGGTCGGGGCGCTCTGGGTAGAGCTCGTTGATCGTGATCAGCGGCCGGTAGTGGATTCCGTCGGCGGCCGCCTCGATCGCCTCGCCTCCCCCCGCCAGCCGGTCGACGACCGAGACCACCCCGGCGATCTCGAGGTCCTCCTCGAGGATCCGCTCGATCGCCCGGACGGTGGAGCCGCCGGTGGTGACCACGTCCTCGACGACCAGACAGCGGGTCCCGGTCTCCAGCACCGGGCCCTCGATCCAGCGCTGGAGGCCGTGCTCCTTGCGCTCCTTGCGGACGAAGAAAGCGACCAGCTCCTCGCCGCCCGGCGCCCCGATCGCGGCGGTCGCGAGCGGGTCGGCGCCCATGCTCATCCCGCCGACGGCGGTCGCGGCGCGCCAGCCGGCCTCTGCCACGAGCAGCTCGCCGACCGCCCGGAAGGCCGGGGGCCGCAGCAGCGCCCGCTTCGCGTCGACGTAGTACTGGGCGGTCTGGCCGCTGGTCAGGGTGACCTCGCCGATCACCAGGGCGTGCTCGCGCAGCTCGCCGAGCAGGGTCTCGCGGGCTTCGTCTAGATCGGCGGCCAGCGCGCCTCTAGCTGTAGGTGTGCATCGGATCCCCGAGGTCGATCCAGTTGTAGATGAATCGACTGAACTGGATCGGGTTCCGAACGCAGCCGTGGCTGGCCCGGCCGTTGGGGACCGAGCTGTAGCCGTGGGTCGCGTAACCGCCGATGAAATAGACGGAGTAGTACATGCGCTTGGAGTTGTAGCCCGGCTGCTTCAGGTAGAAGTGGTAGTTGCCAAGGACGGTGGGGGTGCCGCCGGTCCCGGTCGAGACATGGAAGGTGTGCACCGGGGTGTCGCCCTCGACCAGCGCCATCACCTGCTTCGAGACGTCGACCTCGACGTGGCGGCCGTCGTCAAATCGCGGCTGGAAAGCGCCCTTGCCCTGGAGCAGGGTGCGGAAGATCGAAGGGGCGTAGGCCTCGCTCCAGCTCATCCCGTTGACCTTGCGGAAGGCCTTGATCGCGAGATGGGTCCCGCTCGTCACCCGGGGGCCGTTGGTCCCGGTGTGGAAGCCCTGGGCCTGGAGCGACTTGTTGAAGAGCTTGGCGACCGGCCCCTTGCTGAGGTGCTTGGGAACCCCGACGTGGAAGGTCTGCGGGGCGGAGCTCTTGCCCCCCACGCTAGCGGTGACCGAGTAGCCACAGCAGGCGTTGACGACGAAGTGGGCCTCGAAGGCCCCGGTGGCCTTCGGGGTGACCTTCTTGCTGAAGACCTTGCGGTCGCTGGCGGTGGCCTCGATCGTCACCTGCTCACCGGGCGCGAACCCCGGTACCTGGCCGGTGGCGGCGATCTTGTCGCCGACCCCCGGCCGCTTCGGGCCATCGAGCGCCAGGCTGGGCGGGCCGCTGGCGGCAGGGGCCGACCCCGCCGACAGGGCCAGCAGCAGGCCCACCATGGCTGCGAGCAGCAGCCCGATGCGTGTCCCGGTCCCTCGGGTCAAGACTGCGGGATTGTGGCGTACTGGAGGGGATCTTGCCGCGTCAAGCGAACAACACACGGCTTCGCCCATCGGGTCGCGACTGCGGGCGGCCGCCCCACATAAGTCGCTACGGGCTTCGCCCTTCGCTCCTGAGTGCAGCGGCCTGGCAGTCGCTAGGCGAGCAGCTTCACGCGAAGCGCCCGAACCGGGACCGTGAAGAGGGCGGCGCTGACCACCAGCAGCCATGCGGCGTGGATGGCGATCTGCAGGGCCTCGGGCCCGGTCGCAAGCCCCCGGGTGATCTCGACCAGGTGGTAGAGGGGGGTGATCCAGGCGACGACTTCGACCCAGCCCGGCAGCTCATTGAAGGGGAAGAAGATCCCCGAGAAGAGGAACATCGGCGTGATCCCGAGGGTGAAGAAGTAGCTGTAGAGATCGATCTTCGGGATCAGCGCGGTGAACGTGTAGCCGATCACCGAGAAGCAGAGCCCGCCGAGGAGGACGAAGGGCGGGATCAGGATCGCCCAGGGCGAGGAGACCAGCCCGAAGATCGAGACGACGACCAGGACGACGACGCCGTAGACCGTTGCCCGGCTCGAGCTCCAGGCGAGATCGCCGGCGACCAGGTCCTGGGTCTCGACCGGGGTCGAGAGCACGTTGTCGTACAGGCGCAGCTCGTTCATCCGGAAGTAAACGTTGTAGGTCGTCTCGAAGGCCGCCGACCACATCGCCGCCGAGGCGATCAACCCGGGGGCGATGAAGTCCTTGTAGGGGATGCCGTTGATCGAGGCGACGTATGTGCCGAGCCCGAACCCCATCGCCAGCAGGTAGAAGAAGGGGTCGAGGAAGGTCGGCAGGAGCGCCCCGCGCCAGAGCTTCGAAAAGACCGTGGCGTTGCGGAGCCAGACCGCCGCCGCGAAGCGCGGCGCCGGGACCAGGTCGCGCAGGGGGAGGCGCGGGCCTAAACCCGCGAAGCCCGGCTCTTTCAGCATCGCCATCCCTCACTCCCTCAGTGAGCGACCGGTGAGCCGGAGGAAGACGTCCTCGAGGGTGGCGCGGCGGACGATCGCCGAGTCGGTGGGGAAGCGGTGGTGGTCGAGGGAGCGCAGCAGATCCTCGGCGTCATTGGCGAACAGGGTGAGGGCGCCGTCGTGGAGCTCGTGCTCCTCGGCCCGCCGGCCGAGCGAGGCAAGCAGCTGCTCGGCGTCGCAGCCGTCGCCCAGGTCGAGCTCCAGCGCCTCGCGCCCCGCGTGCTCGGAGACCAGGACCGCGGGCTCCCCCTCGGCGACGATCTTGCCCTCGTCCATGATCAGGAGACGATCGCAGAGCCGCTCCGCCTCCTCCATGTAGTGGGTGGTGAGCAGCACCGTCACCCCGCGGCGGCGCAAGCGCTCCAGCGATCCCCAGACCGCCAGCCGCGCCTGCGGGTCGAGGCCGGTGGTCGGCTCGTCGAGGACGACCAGCTCGGGGTCGTTCATCAGCGCCCGAGATACCAGCAGGCGCCGCTTCATCCCCCCGGAAAGCGAGTAGACCCGGTCGTCGCCGCGCTCGCCCAGCAGCGCGAAGCCGAGCAGCTCGTCCGCCTTCGGCCCCGCCTCCGCCGGATCGAGCCCGAAGTAGCGGGCCTGCATCGTGAGGTTCTCGCGCACGGTGAGGTCGCCGTCGAGGTTGGTCTCCTGGGGGACGACGCCGATCCGCGATTTGATCCGCCGCCGCTCTCGGGTCGCGTCCATCCCGAGCACCTGGAGCTCGCCGCCGTCGATCGTCGCCAGCCCGTAGATCATCTTCATCGTCGTCGTCTTCCCGGCGCCGTTCGGGCCGAGGAAGCCGAAGCAGACGCCGGGCTCGACCTCGAAGTCGATCTCGGCGACCGCGAGACGCTCGCCGTAGCTCTTCCGCAGCCCCCGCGCCCGCACCGCGGGACCAGCCGAGCGCCCGTTGCCGCCGGCGGTGGCGCTCACGAGACCACCAGGAGCGCGAGGCCGTTGTTGACCCCGTGCGCGACCACACAGGGCCAGAGCGAGCCGGTCCGGTCATAGAGCCAGCAGAGCGCCACCCCCAGCCCGGCCAGGGGGACCACCGCGGTGAGCCCGGTGGGGGCGTGGACGATGCCGAAGATCAGGCCGACCACCAGCGCCGCGGGCCACAGCGACCAGCGGGAGCGAAGGCCGGCGAAGACGAAGCCACGGAAGAAGAGCTCCTCGGTGACCGGAGCCAGCAGCGCGATCACCAGCACCGCCGAGATCGCGATCAGGAGGTTCGGGTCCCCCACCCCGAGCTCGCCCCCGATGTCCTCCTGCTCGGGCTGGAGGACGAGCGAGGCGAAGAGCGCGGCGCCGATGTAGTAGACGAGCAGCGTCAGCAGGGCGAGGCCGAAGTCCTTGGGGACGGCGCGCCGTAGGCCAAGTCGCGAGAGGGCGGTACCGAGCGGTTGTGCGCGCCACTCCGAGGCGGCCCCGATCGCGACGAACAGGAGGGAGAGCTCGAACAGCCCCTGGGCGGCGAGCAGGGCGCCGTCGCTGCTCAGGTCCGGGTCCAAGGGGAGCACCAGCACCGGGCTGAACAGGGCGAGGGCGAACCCCGCCAGCATCAGCCAGAAGGTCTGGCCGAGTGTCCAGGGAACCGGGGGCAGCGCGCGGCCCGGCTCAGATGGCGGGGGAGCGGTTGGCTGCGGCTGGGGAGCGACCGAGGCCGCGGCGCCGGCGATCGTGGCGGGACGCGGGGCGCCGGGGATCGCCTTCGGGGGCTTGCGCAGCACCACCGTCTTCGCCGCCTTGTCGCCGAGGCGCTGCTTGCGGGCGCCGGCGGCGATCATCAACCAGCCGATCAGGAAGAAGTCGACCAGGCGGAGGAGGTTGCGGATGCTTGCCTGGCCGAAGCTGAGCCTATGCGATCGATCGATCGCCCGAACCTCGATTCCGACGGCGTTCTTGCCGATTGTCTGCCCCCAGCGCCACTCGCAGATCGCGAAGTAGTTGAACCAGAGCGAGAGCCCGACGAAGATGGCGATTCCGAACGCCTCCGGGTGGTCCTCGATCGTGCTCTCAGGCACGTAGGCGAGCAGCCACGAGATCGCGATCAGCCAGGTGAGGTTGTCGATCAGCGCCGCCAGCAGCCGCCGAGGTAGGGTCGCATAATCGACCGCCTCGCTCCCGTTCATCTCAGAGATGCTCCTCGATCTGGGCGAGGGAGGAGATGTCGCCGTCGTCGCCGTGGCGATCGAGGAGCAGCGCCCGGATCCCGGTCGCCCGCGCCCCGGCGAGGTCCTCCTCCCGGGTGTCGCCCACGTGCAGCGCCTCCGCGGGCTCACAACCGACCAGCTCCAGGGCGGCCCCGAAGATCGCGGGATCGGGCTTGCGGGCGCCGGCCTCCGCCGAGGAGACCGCCCCGGCGAGCAGACCGGCGAGCCCGCAGCGCTCCAGCACCCTGCCCAGGGAGCAGTCCCAGTTGGAGACCGCGGCGAGCCGCAGGCCGCGCTCGCGCAGCCCGGTGAGCGCCGGGACCGCGTCAGGGTAGGCGTTCATCCTCACCGACTCCACCAGCTCCTCGGCGCTCACCTCGACCTCCAGCTTGCGCGAGAGCAGCGCGGCGCAGCGCCGGCGGAGGTCGGCGAGCGAGGCGGCGTCGCGTCCCTCGTGGGCGTGCTCGCGGTAGTAGTCCATCTCGGCGCGGACCGCGGCGACCAGGCGCTCGTCGCTGACCTCCGCGGGGAGCCGCTCCCGGAGCGATACCCAGGGGGGCTCGAGCTCGACCAGGGTGCCGAGCGCATCGAGGAACACGGCGCGGGTCATCCCGGGAATACTCCCCCACCGAGTGATTCTGCTCGCGGACAGCTTCTGGAGCGATCACGGCGACGAGGTCTCGGCCGCGATCACCCTGGCGATCGCGATCGTCCTCGCGCTGATCGTCGACCGCCTTCTGATCGGGCGGGCGGCGCGAGCGGCGGAGAGCCTCGACACCGGCCAGTTCTCGCGCGAGGCGCGGACCCGCCTGCGGCTGATCCGCCGCCTGGTCTTCCTGGGGATCATCGCCGTCGGCCTCGCCCTGGCGCTCAGCCAGTTCACCTCGATCAAGAACTTCG
Organism: Solirubrobacterales bacterium; assembly: GCA_050697055.1. Lineage (GTDB taxonomy): Bacteria > Actinomycetota > Thermoleophilia > Solirubrobacterales > 70-9 > CAVVYV01. Next base: position 5,282 of record JBOGZE010000151.1, on the reverse strand, counting down.
CCGCCGGGGTCCTCGCCTCGACAGCGGTGCTCGGAATCATCATCGGCTTTGCCGGCCGTCAGGTGATCGCGAACCTGGTCGGCGGGGTCCTGATGACGTTCACCCAGCCGATCCGGATCGGCGATCTGGTCAAGATCGGCGAGGAGGTCGAGGGCAGGGTGGTCGACATCGCCCTCACCTACACCCAGATCGACAGCGGCGACGGGCGACTGACGGTGGTGCCGAACGAGAAGGTGACCACCGAGGTGGTGATCAACCAGTCGGCGGGCAACCGCAAGGCCCCGGTGACGATCGAGGCCTGGCTTCGCCCCGACGCCGACCTGGAGGCGGCCCGGCGGGCCCTGGAGGGGACCGAGGTGACCTCGATCCAGGTGGCGGAGCTCGGGCTCGAGGGCACCAGGCTGGAGCTGAAGGCGGCGATGGAGGAGAGCGGCGACCGCGCGAGTCGCGAGGCGGAGCTGCGCGAGCACACGCAAAAGGCCCTGCGTGAGGCGGGGCAACTTATGCAGGCCTAAGCCTCCCCCGGTTACCCTTCCTCCACTATGAGCGCCCGCTCCCGGCGGCGGCATCGACGCACGAGCCGCAAGCGAAATCCCTTCTTACTCATGCTCGTGATCTGCGGCGCCATAGCCGCGCTTGGAGTGATGACGTTCGGACTCTGGGTAATCAGCGTCGCCGCCGAGGCGCCCCCGATCGACGAGCTCCGCCCGGTCGAGCAGGGCGAGAACTCCGTGGTCTTCGCCGCCGACGGCTCCCGCCTCGGCTACATTCAGTCCGACGAAGCGCGGACTCCGGTCGCCCTGGACAAGATCCCCGAGTACCTCCAGCACGCCACCGTTGCGATCGAGGACGAGCGCTTCTACGACCACCACGGCGTCGACCTCGAGGGCGTCGCCCGCGCAGCGGTCGAGAACCTCGGCGCCGGCGAGGTCAAGCAGGGCGGCTCGACGATCACCATGCAGCTTGCCCGCAACCTCTTCATCGACGACCCGGAGCGCGATCTCGAGCGCAAGATCAAGGAGGCGAAGATCGCCGAGGAGATCGAGGACGCCCACTCGAAGGAGTGGATCCTCGAGAACTACCTGAACTCGGCCTCCTACGGCACCGTCCTCGGGCGTACCGCGGTCGGGGTCGAGGCCGCCTCGCAGATCTACTTCAACAAGCAGGTGAGCGAGCTCGACCTGGCCGAGTCGGCGACGCTCGCCGGGCTCCCTCAGGCTCCCTCCCAGTACAACCCCCTCCAGAACCCGCGCTCGGCGCTCGACCGCCGCAACGAGGTGATCGACGAGCTCGCCAATCAGGACTACATCTCCAGCGATGCGGCAGACCTGGCCAAGGCCGAGCCGCTCGGCCTCGATCCGGGAACCCGGTACAGCACCATCCGCGAGCCCTATTTCTTCGACTACGTCGAGCAGCAGCTGATCGAGAAGTACGGCGTCAACACGGTGCGCCAGGGGGGTCTGGAGGTCCACACGACGATCGACCCGAGGCTCCAGGAGGCGGGGCGGGCGGCGATCGAGGGCCAGCTCCCCTACTCCACCGATCCATCCGCCGCGGTGGTCTCGATCGATCCGAAGACAGGCTACGTGAGGGCGATGGCCTCCAGCGGCTCATACCAGGACGCCCAGTTCAACCTCGCCGCCCAGGGGCATCGCCAGCCCGGCTCGGCGTTCAAGACCTTTGCCCTGACCACCGCGATCCGGCGAGGGATCGATCCTGACTCGACCTACTACACCTCGAAGCCGCTCAACCTCGACCTTCCCGAGTGGGGCCACTGGGAGGTCGTCACCTACGGCGAGTCCTACAGCGGCACGATCAGCCTCCACGAAGCAACCCTTCACTCCGACAACACCGTCTTCGCTCAGCTCGCCCTCGACCTCGGGCCCGAGTCGGTGGCCGACACCGCCCACGACATGGGGATCGAGACCGACCTGGACGGAATCCCGGCGGAGACCCTCGGTGGCCTCCGGATCGGAGTCTCGCCGCTGGAGATGGCGGACGCCTACGCGACCCTGGCGGCCGGCGGCATCCACAGCAAGCCGATCGCGATCAAGAAGGTCGTCTTCTCCGACGGCAACGTCGACGATCTCGGCGAGCCCGACCGCCGCCGCGTCTTTTCCGACGGGGTCGCCTACGAGGTCACCCAGATCCTCGAGGACAACGTCGACGCGGGCACAGGCACCGCCGCCCAGACCAGCTGCACCTATGAGGCCGGCAAGACCGGGACCACAGATGACTTCAACGACGCGATGTTCATCGGCTACGCGCCCTACATGTCGACCGCGGTCTGGGTCGGCTACCCGGACGCCCTCCAATCGATGACCTCGGTGCACGGGATCTCGGTCGCCGGCGGCACCTTTCCGGCGATGATCTGGCACGACTACAGCGAGGTCTCCATGGAGGGCCACTGCCAGCCCTTCCCCGAGCCCAACGACCCGGTCGAGTGGATCCCGTTCCACGGCTCGTATACCTCGGACAGCTCCGGCGGCTACTGCGACGAATCCTTCTCGACCACCGGGTCGGGCGCCTCCGAGGGCTCCTACAGCTGCAGCAGCAGCAGCAGCAGCAGCAGCTACTACGCCCCCACCACCGGGGGAGACGACGACGACAACGGCGCCTACGCCCCCGGCCGCGGTCAGAAGCCGTCGCCGAAGCCGGAGCCGAAGCCCACTCCGGCCCCGGCCCCGGCGCCGGCCCCGCCACCGGTCGAGCCACCGCCGAGCGGCGGCACCGGCCTCTAGCCAGCGACCAGGTCTCGAAGGGTCGCCGGGTCGGCGCCCTCGATCGCGACCAGCTTCCGGCGCGAGCGCTCGCCCCTGACGATCGTTACCTGGCTCTTGAGGACGCCGGCGCGCTTCGCGATCAGCTTCCGCAGCGCCTCGTTCGCCTTGCCGTCCACCGGCGGCGCCTTCACTCGGACCTGGAGCACGCCCCCGCGACGACCGGCGATCTCGTCGCGACCCGCCCCCGGTGTCAGCTTCACCTCTAGTTTGATCTGCGCCTTGGCCATTCTGAAACGGGTCGCTCCTCCGACATCAAACGGGTCGCCTAATCGGAGCGCCCTCGCATCTGCGGAGCGCCCTCGCACCAATCATCCCTTGAGTCGGCGCGACAGGGCGATCGCGGCGGTCTGCGTCTGCGCACTGCACCTGGCGCTGCTCGCTCCCACCGTCGGCTCCTGGTCGTCGATCCTGGAGCGTGACTTCGGCCCGGAGGCCGAGGCGATCGAGGACGGAGACCGCCCCTACGACGATCAGGAGTTCGAGTACCCGCCGCTCTCGATCCCCCTGATCGTCGGCCCAGCGCTCACCGGCGAAGGGATCGACCACTACATCGAGGCCTTCCAGTGGGAGATGATCGCCTTCGACCTGGCGATCGTGCTGGTCCTCGCCCTGGCGCTGCCCGGCGACCGGCGGCGGGTGCTGGCGGCGCTCGGCGTCTACACCGTCGGGATCGTCGGCCTCTCCGGGGTAATTCTGGCCGACTCGCTGATCGACGAGGCGCCGCTCGCGCTGGCGCGCTTCGACCTTGCCCCTGCGCTGCTGGTACTGGGCGCGGCGCTGGCGCGGGAGCGCGGGCGCTCCGCCACCTGGTCGGCGCTGCTGGCCACCGGGGCGGCGGTGAAGGGCTTCCCGCTGCTGCTCTTCCCCGCGCTCGTGCGGGAGGAACGCCACCCACGCCGGGTCGCGGTCGCCGCCCTCATCCCCTTGCTGGTGGCGCTGGCGCTGGTGATCGCCTGGGGTGATCACCTCTCCTCTGCGATCAGCTACCAGACCGATCGTGCCCTCCAGGTGGAGACGATCGCCGCCACCCCCTTCGACGTCGCCAACATGCTGGGCGCCGAGGTCCACAGCGAGTTCACGAACGGGAGCTGGAACGTGGTCGCCACCGGCGCCGACCTGGCCCGGGCGGTGTCCCTGGTGGCGATGGGCTGCGGGTATCTGCTGGTGCTCTGGGGCGGCTGGCGGCGGCGGATCGACTGGCTGCCGTGGGCGACCGCGCTGCTGGCGGTGATCGTCGTCCTCTACCCGGTGCTCTCGCCCCAGTTCCTGCTCTGGCTCCTGCCGCTCTCCGCCGCCGCCTACGGTCTCGGGCGAGAGAACCTTGTCCTGCTCGCGGCGCTGGTGCTGACCGAGCTGGCGCTCCGCCACTACGACGACGCGATCGGCGACCTGCACGCCGACTTCGTCTGGCGGCTCGCCGGCCGCAACCTGCTCCTGCTGGTCTACCTGTGGCTGGTCTGCTCGCCGATCCTGCGAGGCTTGGACTGGTGGGAGAGCCTAGATTGGAGGTCATGGCGCGCGGCGAGTTCGACCTGATCGCGGCGATCACCGAGCGGCTGCCGACGACGGCTCCCCGCCTGCGCGTGGCGAGCGGCGACGACGCCGCCGTGGTCGAGCCGGGCGAGGGCGCCACCGCGGTCACCGTCGACGCCGTCGTCGAGGGGGTCCACTTCACCCTGCCGGAGTTCCCGCCGGATGCGATCGGGCGCAAGGCGCTGGCGGCGGCGCTCTCGGACCTGGCTGCGATGGGCGCCGCGCCTGGCGAGGCCTACGTGGTGCTCGGCGCCCCCGCCGGGGCCACCGACGAGACGCTGCTGGCGATCGCCGACGGGATCGCCGAGGTGGCTGGCCGCGAGGGCGTCTCGGTTGCCGGCGGCGACCTGGTCGCCGCTCCCCAGATCTTCCTCGCCGCTACCGCGGTCGGCTACGAGGCGGGGGTGCCCCTGGTGATGCGCGCCGGAGCTCGAGCGGGGGACTCGGTGGCAGTCACCGGCGAGCTCGGCGGGGCCGCCGCCGCTCTCGACCTGCTCACCGGCGCCGCGCGGGCGGAGGGGATCTCGCCGGAGCGGCGCGATGCCCTGCTTGCCCGCCAGCTTGACCCGCGACCGCGGCTGGCGGCGGGCCGGGCGCTGGCCGAGGCGGGCGCCTCCTCGATGATCGATCTCAGCGACGGCCTCGGGGGCGACGCCGGCCACCTGGCCGCCGCCGGTGGCCACGGGATCGAGATCGAGCTCGACCGGCTCCCGCTCGCCGAGGGGGTGGTCGAGGTCGCCCGCCGCGGCGGGGCGCTCGAGCTTGCAGCCCTCGGGGGCGAGGACTTCGAGCTGCTCGCCACCCTGCCGCCCGAGCGGCTCGAGGGGGCCCGGGCGGCGGTCGGGGCCGGCGGGGTCGAGCTGACTCAGATCGGCTACGTCACAGACGGCGAGGGCGTCAGCCTCCGCCTGCCGGGCGGCGGCGAGCTCGAACCGGTCGGCTTCGACCACAGGCGGGGGTCGCGCT
>JBOGZE010000150.1:0-5221 GCA_050697055.1 Solirubrobacterales bacterium | reverse complement strand
GCGGACTCGAGCCCCGTGCCGCTCAGCTGTGCCTGGAGCTTGTCGATGAAGTCCGCCGGCACGATCAGGGCCGCCAGCACCTGGCCGTCCCGCACCTTGTTCAGGGCGTCGTCGCGGCTCGAGGCCTTGACGCAGTCGACCCGGTCGCAGAGCTCACGGAAGGCGTCCTCCTGGTTGAAGGCGCCGCCGCCGATCCCCAGCGACTCGTCCGAGGGGATCTGATTGAGAAAGGCGACGCTGGGCTTCTCCGGCCCACGGGAGATCGCTAAGCCGATCAGCACCGCAAGCACGATCGGATAGATCACCAGCAGCGCGGTAAGCAGGGGCGAGCGCCGCAGGATCTGAAGGTCCTTGAGCAGCAGCCAGCGCATCAGCTGTGGTCGCGCATCAGTGCCCGCGCTTGTTCAGGAACTTGACGAAATCGGCCTCGGGGTCGGTGGCGCCCCGAGCGCCGGCAGCGCGGCGCATCGCCGCAAACGTGCCGTCGAAGAGGGCCTCGCCGTCGGCGAGGACGAGCAGCCGGTCGCCGTAATGGCTCGCCTCCTCGATCTGGTGGGTCGAATAAATCACCGCCGTGCCGGACTCAGAAAGCCCGGCGACGAACTCCCAGAGCCTGATCCGCTGCCCGGGGTCGAGGCCGGCGCTGGGCTCGTCGAGCAGCAGAACCCGGGGCTGAGCGAGGAGGCCGATCGCGATATTGATCCGCTGCTGGTTGCCGCCGGAGAGGGTCGAGACCTGATCGTCGCGGCGATCGGCGAGGCCTGTCTGATCGAGCATCGCCTCCACCGTCGCCTCGGGGTCGCCGGTGCCCTCGAGGCGGGCGAATAGCCGCAGGTTCTCGGCCACGGTCAGCCGGCGGTAGAGCGCCGCCTGCTGCGGCACCCAGCCGACCTCGCCGTGGGCGACCGAGACCCGGCCGGAGTCGGGCGGGTTAATCCCGGCGAGGATCGCCAGGAGGGTTGTCTTGCCGGCGCCGTTGGGCCCGACCACCGCCAGCAGCTCGCCCTTGGCGGCCTCGAAGCTGACCTCGCGGAGGGCGAGGCGCTCGCCGTAGCTCTTGGAGAGGTCATGCACCTCGAGCACGGGCTTGCCTGAGCGCCCTCGCCGGGTGCGCGCCTCACTCATCGCGGAAAAGCTAGTGGTTCCGCTCACGAGTACGCTGCGGCCCGGATGCGCGTCCTCTTCATCGGCGACGTCGTCGGCAAGCCCGGGCGCGAGGGCCTCTCGGCGACCATGCCCGCGCTTCGGGAGGCGCACAAGCCGGAGCTGGTGATCGTCAACGCCGAGAACGCCGCCGGAGGGGTCGGAATCACCGAGGAGACCGCCAAGGAGATCTTCGCCGCGGGCGCCGACGCGATCACCCTCGGCAACCACGCCTACCGCCATCGCGAGGTCTATCCCTACCTTGAGGCCGAGGCGCGGATCGTCCGGCCCGCCAACTTCCCCGACTCGAACCCGGGCCGCGGCCACACGATCGTCGAGGCCGCCGGGATGAAGGTCGCGGTCCTCAACCTCAGCGGCTCCCTCCACCTCCGGGTGGAGGTCTCTCCCTTCCCGGCCGCCGACCGGATCCTGGAGGAGCTCAGCGGGCGGGCCGATGCGGTGATCGTCGACTTCCACGCCGAGCTGACCAGCGAGAAGGTGGCGATGGGATGGCACCTCGACGGCCGCGCCGCGGCGATGGTCGGTACCCACACCCACGTCCCGACCGCCGACGCGCGGGTGCTTCCCGGCGGCACCGCCTACATCACCGACGTCGGGATGACCGGCTCCCAGGCAGGGATCATCGGGGTCCGTCGCGAGCAGGCGCTGGAGGCGTTCCGGACCCAAATGCCGATCCGCTTCGAGACCGCGGACGAGGACGTCTGGGTGATGGGTGTCCTAATCGACGTCGGCGACAACGGGCTTGCGCGCTCGATCGAGCAGATCCTGATGCCCGCAGAGCGCTAGGCGCGCGGGTCCTGTCACGGCGGTGCCCCCCACATCCTGTGGGCGCGGATGCGTCCTCGGATGTGGGGCCCGCCGTGCCACCCGCGCGAGCTACCGCGCGGTGGACACGGATCCACGAGCGAGCAGGGCGACAAAGAAGAACGGCAGAAACCAGGGGAGGTAGAGGTAGAACCAGTGGTCGACGGTGAGCTGGAGGGCGATCAGCACGGCCGCCCCGAGGGCCGCGACCGTCACCGGGTCGCGCCGGCGGGGGACGAAGGCGACCAGGAGGGCCAGCCCGACGGTCGCCACCTTGACCGCGGTGTGGAGCCACTCCAGCGAGGGCTCTTGGCCCCAGATGCTGAAGGGGGAGTCGCGGCCGGCCTGGTTGCCGATCGTCCGGTCCCAGAAGGTCGACAAGCCTGGATCCAACAACGTTTGGGCCATCGCGAGCCCAACTGTGATCGCGAAGGCTGCGGCGAACGGCAGGATCACCCGCACGTAGCGGGCCACGGGTCCTGTTATGCGAGGAGGCTCCGTAGGCGAAGCCGAGGAGCCACCCGTTAGATGAGGATCCCCCATCCTGCGGGCGCGGATGCGTCCTCGGATGGGGCCCCCCGGGGCGCCACCCGTGGCAGATTCGTCTCGGCTGACTGCCACCGCACCACCGTTGGCGGAGTCGTCTCGGTTGTCGGTCGTCGCACCGTAGGTCGCGAACAGCGGAGCCAATGCGAAGGGTGCGAATTTCGTTAGGGATGCCAGGGCGAGGAAGATGCCGCGGGCGGGGGGTGAGGTGATGAAGAGGAGGGTGAGGACGAGAAGCATCGAGACGAGGGCGTCGTTGGTGTTCGACTCGAGGGCGAAGGCGGTGTACGGACAGGCGGCCCAGGCGAAGCAGAGGAGGATGCCGAGAGTCCTCCCCTCCTCCCCCCGCCGTAGCCGGCGCCCCAGCATGAATAGGCCGGCCAGGGTCCCGAGCTCAAAGAAAATCGCGGCCGCGTGGGCGGCGGGGAGGTCGTCCCAGTCGCCGCTCCAGCTGAGCAGCTGCTCGAAGGGGACGTAGGCGTAGTAGCTGACCGGGCCGTAGGTGTCGCCAGCGCGGTTGTCCTCGGGGAAGCTGCCGTAGAGCGCCTCGCCGTCGACGATCTTGTCGGCGCCGATCACCCCCGAGTAGCCGACGTCGATCACGTTCGAGTCGGCGACGTTGAGCCCGACCCGCAGGCCGACGAGGAAGAGGGTCATCACCGCGAGCGAGAGCGCTGGCGCCGTCGGGCGCAGTCCCGTTCCGCCGCGGAAGGCGAGCCAGAGCGCCCGCCCCAGGAGGTAGAGCAGCGTCGGATAGGCGAGCGGCACCGAGACCCCGATCTCGCTCCGGTTGAAGAAGTAGTGGGAAAGCCCGAAACCGGCGACGATGACGAGCAGGTCGAGATGGGCGATCCGGAAGGGCCGTCGCCAATCGAACAGGCCGAGGACGAAGATCGCGCAGAGCGGCAGCCAGACGTAGGGGGCGTTGAGCTTGCGGCCGAAGGCCCCGGGATAGCCGCGGGCCATCCTCCAGGCGACCTGGTAGCCGGTCCACGTTTCCTCCACCTCACCGTCCTGGTCGTCGACCACAACCTGGACGAGCTCTTCGTCGTCGCTGTAGAAGCCGACCTCCCAGTCGCCGGTGTTCTCGTTGCGGGACGCGGAGGGGCGGAGGCCGGGATGCTCGCGGAGCGCCTGCTGGTAGGTGTCGTCCTCCTTGGAGGTTGCGATCGCCGCCTCGCGCGAGACCGGAGGCTGAGGCGGCTCCTGGGCCGCGGCGACCCGCGGCGAGGTCAGGCTGAGGGCGGTTACCGAAGCGGCGGCCAGGGCCGCAGCTAGGCGAAGGTCCACAGCTTGTTGCCGATGAAGTTGAACGGCATCGCGAAGGCGACGGCGATCGCCTGTGCCGCCAGCTCGGGGAATTCCACCACCTCGATCAGGGTCTCGAGCGCGATTAGGTTGATGCCGAGCGCGAGGACGCTGACGGTGAAGAAGCGGGCCGCCTGGAACCCCGCGTGCCCGCCCTTGGCGTGATCGAAGGTCCAATGGCGGTTCCAGAGGAAGTTGTTGGTGACGGCAACGCAGAAGGCGGCGACGGCCGCCGGGATGTGGTGAAGGTCGAGCAGCCCGGTGAGCGTCGCGAACACCGCCAGGTTCACGAAGTAGCCGATCACGCCGACGACACCGAACTGGACCAGCTGGATCCAGTTTTCCGGCTTCTTGGTGCCGCGACCGATCCGTTTCGCCGTCGCTACCGGGCTCACAGTCCGCCCCTTCTACCCCGAATCCCAAAATGGTCGAGGATCACCGGCGCCAGATCGCGGAGCGCCCACTGCGGGTGCTTCGCCGGCTTCTTCGGCCCACAGCCGACGAACAGCAGCGGCCCTAGCGAGTCGCCGCGGCCGAGCGAGCCGTGGCTGCCGCCGCCGGTGTGGCTGACCCCGCCCCAGTCGATGCACTCATGGCCGTAGGCCGCCGAGATCAGGACGTCACCGGCATGGGGCGAGGTGAGCGCGGACCACAGTCGCGCCAGCCCGTCCGGATACTCCTCCGCCTCAAAGCGCCCCCTGGTGATGTCGGCCTCCAGGGCCTCTGGCTCACCGTCCACCATCCAGCCGGCGCCCCGCACGTCGCGCAGGTGGCCTCCTGGGCGAAAGCGGAGCTCGAAGCCGTTTCGTTCGACCACGGCGCGCACCTCGCCGTCGGCCGGGAGGCCGACCCCGGGCCGGGTGACCGGGGTCCCGTCGGGCCCGGCCAGCCAGGCGACCAGGTCCACCCCGGCCAGCTCACGCAGCCGCAGCCGCACCCGCTCGTGGGTTGAGGCATGGCGCGAGCCGGTGTCGAGGAGGTAGACGGCGCCCGCGCGAGAGGTCGGGCTGACCGCGATCTCGGCGTCCTCCGGCCGGTCGGAGTTCGGCTGCAGTATCCGCCAGTCCTCCCCCAGTTCCTCCGCCAGGTCCAGCTCGTGCTCGACCGGCGTCTGGGCGTGGTCGGAGGTAAGGACCACAGCGTGCCGCTCGAGGAAGGCGTCGAGGCCGCCGCCGGCCTCGACGATCCGGGCGAAGCTCAGATCGGCCTTGGCGATCGAGTCGATCTGGGCCTCGGGCCCGAAGCGGTGCGAGTGGAAGTCGTTGTCCGGAAGGCTGAAGAGGAGGAAGTCATAGGCGCCGTCGCGGACCAGCTCCTCAGTTACGCAGGCCGAGTACTCGTCGCGAGTCCCCGGCCTGGTGAATGTCGGCCCGCAGCGAGTCGAGCGGCTGGCGTAGAG
>JBOGZE010000149.1:0-8440 GCA_050697055.1 Solirubrobacterales bacterium | reverse complement strand
GCTTCAGGAAGACGTCGGGCGCCGCCAGGAAGGCGAGGAAGACGACGACCATGATCGCCGCCGCGGCGGTGATCACGCGCGCGGTCTTGGCAAGCCCGTCCGCGATCGCCCTCCTGGTGTCCCCGTCCTTGAGGTACTCCTCGCGGATCCGCGAGATCAGAAAGACCTCATAGTCCATCGAGAGGCCGAAGAGGATCGCGAACATCATCACCGGCATGAACGGCGCCACCGGCACCTCGTGATCGATTCCGATCAGCCCACTGATGCCCCCGCCGTTCGCGGCCAGGGTCATCACGCCGTATGCGGCGCTGACCGAAAGCAGGTTCATCACCCCGGCCTTCAGCGAGATGAAGGGCGAGTGGAAGGCGACGAGCAGGAGTAGGAATGAGAGGCCGACGACCCCGGAGATGAACAGCGGCATCCGGTCGGTGATGTATTCGCTCTGGTCCTCGAGCGCCGCGGTGACGCCTCCGACCTCGGCAGTGATGCCGGTTCCGTCGAGCTGCTCCGGGATGACGTCATCGCGCAGCCGGTGGACCAGGTCCGTCACCTCCTCGTCCTGGGGGGAGCCGGTCGGGATCACGGTGACGATCGCCGCGTTGCCCGCGTCGTTTATCTGGGGCGGGGGGACGAACTCGATTCCGGGCTCGCTGCGAAGCGTCTGCGCGAAGGAGTTGATCGTGGCCTGCGCGTCCGGGTCGTTCGCGGGCAGCTCGGCGCCGATCACCAGCGGTCCGTTGGTGCCGGGCCCGAACCCCTCGGTGTTCAGGTCATAGGCCTGGCGCGTCATCTTGTCGGGCGGGTCGTTGCCGGCATCCGGGAAGCCGAGGCGCATGCCGAGGGCGGGGGCGGCGAGCGCGAGCAACACTGCGGTCGCGGCGATCGCGGCGATCCACGGATGCCGCTGGACGGTGTGGCTCCAGCGCGCCGCGGGCGAGTTCGAGTCTCCCTCGGCCTTCAGCGTCCGGCCGAGGAACGGGATCCGCAGGCGGTCGACTCGCGGCCCCAAGTATGAGAGGAGGGCTGGGAGCAGGGTGACCGCGGCGAGCATCACCACGAGGACGGCGAGGGAGGCGGAGATCGCGACGCCGTACATGTAGGGCAGGCCCGTCAGGCAGAGGCCGAGGACCGCGATCACCACCGTGAGGCCGGCGATGATCACGCTGCGCCCGGCGGTGGTAACGGCCTCGACCACGGCGTCGTGGCGGTCCTTGCCGCGGTTCATGGCCGACCGGAACCGGGTCAGGACCAGCAACGAGTAGTCGATGCCGACCCCGATTCCGATCAGCCCCGACACCGCCGTTGTCCAGTCGGGGACATCGATGACGTTGGCGAGCAGGACGATCAGCCCTCCGGATGAGATTCCGAGGCCGACCAGGGCGATCGCGAGCGGTAGGCCGGCGGCGACCACAGAGCCGAAGGCGATCAGCAGCACGATCGCGCCCCCGAGGAGCCCGACCCCCTCCGGGCTGCCCGACTCCTGTGCCTGGTAGATCGGATCCCCACCGAGCTTGATCGCCAGCCCATCGCCGCTGTTCTCCTCGGCGGCGGCGACCAGCTTCTCGCCGTCCTCCTTTTCGACCTCCCAGCCGGGGACCGTCAACGGGAGCGTGCTCGATCCGATCGTGCCGTCGTCCGAGACCCGGACCGGGGTGTGCTCGCCGATGTGATTGACCTGCTCGGCCTCGGCGAAGAAAGCGTTGATCCGCTCTGTGGCGCCGGGGCTGTTCGCACCGGCCTCGTCCCTCCAGGCGACGTAGACCTCCTGGCCGGAGTAGCCGTCGAAGCGCTCGGTGAGGTCGCGCGCCGCCTTCGACTCCGATCCAGGCGTGTCGTAGTCAGCGTTGTATTCCCCCGCCAGCGAGGAGCCCACCCCGATGATCAGGATCGCCGCTGCAATCCAAGCGAGGACCACGCGGCCGCGGCGGCGGTAGGCGATGTCGGCGAGACGGGCGAGACTGCGCGTCATTCGGAATCCTTTCTGGTTGCCGAGCCGTTCATAGCGTCAGAGGCCTACGCGAAATATGGGTTTCTAGCAATCTCCGCGACGATGCCTGTTAACAGCGGTCACGTCCATAAGGGATGACCCTGACCCGACCCTAGTTCGCGGCCCGCCTACTGTCTTCTCGAAACGCGCCATCTCCGGCGATCGACCCTAGCCCGGGAGCGAGGGCGCGACTTCCGCGAGGGGGGGAGCGTTGCGGTCCCGCTCGGAGAGGACCGGGTCGGTGATCGGCCACTCGATCCCGATCTCGGGGTCGTCCCAGGCGACGCCGGTATCCAGCTCGGGGTCGTAGTAGCTGGAGAGGCGGTAGATGACGTCGGCGTCGTCGCTGAGCAGGCAGAAGCCGTGGCCGAAGCCGGGAGGGATGAAGAGCTGGCGGTGCTTCTCGCCGTCCAGCTCGTGGCCCTCCCAGCGCCGGTAGGTGGGGGAGTGCGGTCGCAGGTCGACGGCGACGTCCCAGATCCGGCCCCGCGGGCAGCGCACCAGCTTCGCCTGGCCGCGCTGCATGTGGATGCCGCGGAGCACCGGGCCCCGTGAGCGGCTGTGGTTGTCCTGGACGAATGCGACATCGATCCCGAGCCCGGCGAGCGCGTTCGCGCGGAAGGTCTCGACCAGGAAGCCGCGATCGTCGCCGTGCACGGTGGGCTCGATCAGGACGAGGTTGTCGAGCCCCGTCTCGAGGCTCGTGAAGGTCATTGCAGCGCCTTGCCGTACTGGCGCTCGTAGTACTCGCGGTAGGCGCCGGAGCGGATCGGCTGCCACCACCATTCGTTTTCGCGGTACCAGGAGACGGTCCGGTCGATTCCCTCGGCGAAGTCAACCGCAGGCTCCCAGCCGAGGCTCCGGAGCCTCTCGGAGGAGAGCGAGTAGCGGCGGTCGTGCCCGGGCCGGTCCCGGACGTTCTCGATCAGCGATTCGTCGCTGCCGGTGAGCTCGAGGATCCGTCTCACCACCTCGATGTTCGGGAGCTCGTCGGGACCGCCGACGTTGTAGACCTGAGCGGGCTCGCCGCGGTCGAGCACGGTGTCGATCGCGGCGCAGCAATCCTCGACGTAGAGCCAGTTCCGCACCTGCATCCCGTCGCCATAGACCGGCAGCGGGTCGCCCGCAAGGGCGTTGAGGATGCAGAGGGGGATCAGCTTCTCGGGGTGCTGCCGGGGCCCGTAGTTGTTGGAAGCGCGAATGATCAACGCCTCGGCTCCATAGGTGCGCGCGAAGGCCGAGACCAGAAGGTCGCCGCCGGCCTTCGAGGCCGAATAGGGCGAGGAGGGCTCGAGCGGCGAGCCCTCGGTGGCGGAGCCCCGCTCGAAGTCGCCGTAGACCTCGTCGGTGGAAACCTGTAGGTGGCGGATGCCCGCGTCGCGAGCGGCCTCAAGCAGGACGTAGGTGCCGTAGACGTCGGTCTGGATGAACTCCCCGGGAGACTCGATCGAGCGGTCGACGTGGGACTCGGCGGCGAAGTTGACCACCGCGTCGCAGCCCTCGACCGCCCCCCTGGCAACCTCGCGGTCCGCGATGTCGCCCTCGATCAGCTCGAAGCGCTCCGAGGCCAGACCGTCGAGGTTCTCGCGACGCCCCGCGTAGGTGAGCTTGTCGAGCACCCGGACGGTGTCGTCAGGATGCTTTTCGAGCCACAGGCGGACGTATGTGGAGCCAATGAACCCGGCGCCCCCGGCGATCAGGAGCCTCACGCGGCGTCTTCTCCGTCCTCAGTGGCCTCCTCCTGATCCTCGCCCGACGCCTCCCTCTCGCGGGCGCGCAGGTCGAGCGCCGGCTGGCGCCTCGAGCTCCGCCGTCGCCGCGGCTGGGGCGCCTCGCTCTCGGGCTGCTTCCGCCTCGCGAGGTAATCGGACAGCCCGCGCGGCCACGGCGGCAGCCGTATTGGCGTCTCCCGGCCGCTCGCCAGGACCGAGTTGGCGGGGCGCTCAGCGGGGCGACCCATCTCGTCGCTGGTGGTCGCCATCACCCGGGTGACGGTCTCCGTCTGGCGAAAGATCTCGATCGCGAACTCGTACCAGGAGCAGCTTTCCGCGGCCGCCATGTGGTGGACCCCGTAGGCGCCGCTATCGATCAGCCGCACCAGCCCCGCCGCCAGATGCCCGGTGTATGTGGGGCACCCGATCTGGTCGTGGACGACCACCACCGGGCCGCCACCTTCGCCGAGGCGGAGCATCGTCTCGACGAAGTTGTTGCGGCCGGGGCCGAACAGCCACGAGCTGCGGACGATGAAGCTGCGCCCGGTGGCGAGCGCGGTGGCTCGCTCGCCCGCCAGCTTCGTCCGCCCGTAGGCGTTCAGCGGCGCCGGGTCGTCAGACTCGGTGTAGGGCCCCCCCTTCTTCCCATCGAAGACGTAGTCGGTGGAGACGTAGACGACCTTCGCTCCGACCTCTGCGGCGGCGCCGGCGACGAAGCTCGCCGCCTCGCCGTTGACGATCTCGGCCTCCTTCTCGCTGGTCTCGGCGCCGTCGACATCGGTCCAGGCGGCGCAGTTGATCACCGCGCCCGGGCGCTCGCGGCCGATCACCCGCTCCACCCGGGCCGGGTCGGTGACGTCGAGCTGGTCGCGGTCGAGGGCGACGACCTCGTGACGCGCATTGCGCGCGACGATCGCGACGTCCCTGCCGAGCATTCCACCGGCTCCGGTGATCAGGAGCTTCATCGTGGGGTCCCCATCGGCCTCACGGGATCGTGATCTCGGCGTGGTCGCCGACCAGGAAGCGCAATGTCTTCGGCCGCCCGTCGCTGTGGGTGAGGGTGACGTCCCTCCCCAGGAGGCTCGCCTCGATCCTCGCGTGCAGGTCACGGATCTGCGAGCCCCGGAGGACGATCGAGTGCTCGATCTCCGACCCGGTGATCACCACGTCGCGGTCGATCGCGGTGTACGGCCCGACGTAGGCATCGGAGATCCGGGCCCCCGAGGCGATGATCGCGGGCCCCCGGACGGTCGTGCGCTCGAGCCGCGCTCCCGCCTCGATCACCACCTTGCCCTCGACCCGCGAGTCGATCAGCTCGCCATCCACGCGCTCCTCCAGGTCTTCCAGGACCAGGCGATTCGCCTCGAGCATGTCCTCGAGCATCCCGGTGTCCTTCCACCACCCGGTCACCGTGTGGGGTTCGACTCGCTTCCCGGAGTCGATCAGCGCCTGGATCGCGTCGGTGATCTCGAGCTCGTTGCGCCACGAGGGCTCGATCGAGCGGGCGGCGTCGAAGATCGCCGATCGGAACATGTAGACGCCCACCAGGGCGAGGTCGCTGGGCGGGTCCTTGGGCTTCTCGACCAGGCGCACGACGCGCTCGCCGTCGAGCTCGACGACCCCGAACTCACCCGGGTCATCGACGTGCGTGAGCAGGATCAGCGCATCGGGCTCGGAGGAGCGGAAGGCCTCGACCAGGTCGACGATCCCGTCTCGCAGCAGGTTGTCGCCCAGGTAGACGACGAAGGAGCTGTCCCCAAGAAAGTTCTCCGCGGTGAGCACCGCGTGGGCAAGCCCCGCCGGCCGCTCCTGCTCGATGTAGGTGAGCCTGGCGCCAAAGCGGGAGCCATCGCCCGCCGCCTCGCGGATCTCATCGCCGGTCTGGGGAGCGACGATCACGCCGATCTCGGTGATCCCCGCCTCGACCAGCGCCTCGATCCCGTAGAAGAGCACCGGCTTGTTGGCCACCGGCACCAGCTGCTTGGCGGAGGTGTGGGTGATCGGGCGCAGGCGCGTCCCGGCTCCCCCCGACAGAATTAACCCCTTCAGTTCCTTCATTCCGGCGGGAAGGCTACCCGTGAGCCTCCCGACCGGCCCCGCGCCTAGTGAGGCTTCGAGGGGTTCCCCTTGTTGCTGAACTCGCAGTGATGCGCGGGCGGGTCGATCCTGTCCTTGCGGACCACATCGCGGTTGCCGTCGCCACACGAGATGAACCCGTCAGCGAAGCCGTCCAGCGTCTGCAGGTTGTCGACGCCCCGGCCACCCTTGTAGACATCGACCCCTCCGCGTCCGCGCAGGGAGTCCCTCCCGTCGTTGCCCTTGAGGATGTCGCCGCCGTTTCCTCCGAGGAGCACGTCCACGCCACGGCCGCCAATCATCTGCGCGCCGAGGGTCAGCGGCGGTGCCCCTCCAGCGCCGACCTCCGCGACCTGCGCGGTGTCATCGCCATCGCGGGCGTCGATGATGAAGCTGGTGATACCCGCTTGCGAGCACATCCCGACCCCGTTGATCAGGCGGCAGTCGCCGACGCCGATGGTGATCGGGTTTGCGTCGAGGTCCTTGAAGGTGTAGACCGGCACGAACACGAAATCGGTGCTCACCAGGACATCGTTGCGCTCCCCCTGGTTGGCGACGTAGGTAATGATGCCGCCGGAGCTCGAGAGCACCCCTGCGTTCGCGGCAGCCGGGGCGAACATCATCGCCGCCAGCAGTGCCGCCGGGACCGCCAGCGCGGCAATCCCCCTATGGAAAAGGTTCCCCCGGTTCATTGGGGTGCAGATTTTCGCAACCCGGACAAAAATTCCTCCCCAAAATCGGTGACTGCAAGATTCGGCCCAGACGGGCTCAGTAGACCCCGCCGAGCTTGCGGTGATCCCAGGTGGCGACCCGCTCGGGGTGGAAGTGGATCGCCACCCGCTTCGGAGCCTGGTCGACGAGGGCGGCGGCCGCATCCCCCTCGACCGAGTCGATTCCCTCGCCGTACCGGATCGTCAGCTCCTTGCCGAACTCGACGATCTGGTCGGTGTCTCGGACCAGCTCGGCCTCCGCTTCGATCATCACCCCGCGCAGCTCGCCGTACTCGACCCCGGTCTCGATCAGGAGGGTGGCGCGGGGATCCCGCTCGAGGTTCTTCACCTTCTGGGACTTGGCGTAGGTCCAGACCCAGACGTCGCCGTCGCGAGGCACGTACCAGAGCGGCATCATGTGGGGCCAGCCGCGCGGGCCTAAGGTGCTGACGACGACGACGCGCTCGGTGGCGAGCAGCTGGTCGCGCTCGCGGTCGCTGAGCTTGATCTGGTCGCGGCGCGAGCCCACTAGGTAGGCGAGCCGTTCCCACGCAACGACGGGGGCCCACTCAAGTCGGGTGGCTGCTCGGCTTCGCCTGCGCTGCCCCCTCGCATGATGCCTCCGCTGCCCCCTCGCACGACGAGCGTCTCCCACGGCCCCTCGCCGGCCATCGGCTGCATCTCGCCGGTCAGCCAGCGCGGCTGAAGGTCATCGTAGTGGCGGCTCCAGGCATGGCCCGACTGCCCGGTGAAGGCCTGCCAGAGCGAGCGCTCGGGTTGCTGGGGATCGGCGACCATCCGCCAGCTCGGCGCCCAGATCGCCTCGTAGGGATCGTTTGGGTCGTAGGCGATCTGGGCGACCGTCTCCTGCGCCCCGCCCGGATGGAGGGTGCGATTGAAGACCCAGTCGAAGGCGGGGTTGGCGGCGCCGAGGGCGTGGGGGAAGCGCAGCTCGTGTACGTGGCCCCAGCGCCAATGCTCGGGATCGGGACCGAAGCGCGAGCTGAGGTCGTCGAGGGCGCCGCGCAGCGCCTCCAGTGCGAGCTCATCCCAGGGCCGGCCGATCAGCTCGTCGTCGCCCTCCTCCCAGAGGGCGAGCAGGTGCGAATGCCAGCGCCAGGGGGAGGTGACGTGGGTGGTGAAGCCGTTGTCGGCCCGGTCCAGGTAGCGCTCGGCGAGGTCGCGGTCGCCGATCGCCGCCCGGGTGAACTCGCGCGCCAGCCGCAGCAGGAAGGCCTGGTAGATGGTGCCGGCGATGGTCTCAGGGCCGAGAAACCGGTCCCAGCTCTTCAGTCGCTCGATTGCCCGGATCTCCCGCTGGCCCTCCGGCTCGAGTCGGGCGAGCCGGTGGACGACCTCGTCGCCGGGGATCGAGTAGAGGTCCGTTTGCATCAGGCGGAAGCTGTCGAGGTCGTGCTGGTCGGTTCCCTCGATCAGGTGCTCGACCCGCTTCGCTCGGTAGCCGTCGAGCCAGTCGCTGGTGATGTGATGCGGGTAGGAGTCGTCGACGATCCGGTTATTGGCGGTGACGATCCAGCCGCGCTCGGGGTCGGTCAGCTCGGGCAGCTCCTCGTAGGGGACCGTTCCCTCCCACTCGAACTCCCCGGTCCAGCCGGGCTTCGGCAGGTCGGGGCAGTCGCCCTTTCGCCTCGGGAGCCTCCCCACCATCTTGTAGCCGATCGAGCCGCCGCGGTCGGCCCAGACCAGGTTGGAGACGGGCATCGTCACCGTGGAGAGCATCTCGACCAGCTCGGCGCCGCTGCGCGGCTCGAGCACGTCGACATGGGCATGGGAGATCGAATGGTGGTCGAACGCCGTCCAGCGGAGGGCCAGCGGCTGACCCGCGTCGGCGCCGAGCGGCTCGTTGACGATCGGGCCGTGGTGGGTGAGCCGGACCGGCAGCCGCTCGGGGTCGTGGCCCTTGACCCGGATCTCCTCCTCGATCAGCTCCAACG
>JBOGZE010000148.1:0-1676 GCA_050697055.1 Solirubrobacterales bacterium | reverse complement strand
CGATTAGCCAGTGATACGTATTAAACACAAATCTCTGCCACAGCATCCACAGCTTCATCGTCGCCGCCCTCTGAACACTAGCCGCCTTCCAGCTGGTGATCTTCGGCGTCGCCGCCGCCCTCTACGGGGTCGAGACGGGCCAGGAGCCCCCGCGCTGGCTGCGCCGACTGATCTCCGCCAGGGTTCGGCTGACGGTCGCGAGCTTCGGGCTGTTGATGATGCTCGCCTCGCTGGCGAAGCTGATCCAGCTCACGATCCAGTGGGCCGGCACCGAGCCATTCACCGACACCCGCGCCCTCGTCCTCGCCACCACCTTCCTGGTCCTCGGCCTCCAGATCATCTCGGCGGCGCTGTTCATCTCGATCTTCAGCGGCCGGATCAGCAGGATCGCCGAGGGCCGCCTGCCCGAGCGAACCGGCGCCGGCGGCTGAGCCACCCGGCGGAGCCGATGCAGGAACCCCCCGGCTCGGGCGCAGCGCCGCTGGTCTCGGTCGTGGTCGTCAACTACAACGGCGGCGATGACCTGGAGCGGTGCCTTTCCTCGCTGGGCCACCAGGACCCCGACCCCTCCGCCGAGGTGCTGGTGGTGGACAACGCTTCCAGCGATGGCAGCCGCGAGCTCGCCGGGGGGATCGCGGCAGAGCTCGAGTCGATGCGGGTGCTGGCGAGCCCGGTCAACCGTGGCTACGCGGGCGCCGTCAACCTCGCCATGGAGAAAGCCCGCGGCGCCTACGTCGCGGTCCTCAACATGGACATCACCGTCGAGCCCGACTGGCTCGGGCCGCTGGTCGGTTTCCTGGAGGCAAACCCGGGCACCGGAGCCGTTTGCCCGCTGCTGCTGCTCGAGGCCGACCCGGGCCGGATCAATGCCGCCGGCCAGGACATCCACGTCACCGGGCTCGGCTTCAACCGCTGGCTGGGAAAGCCGCGGGAGAGGGCCGGGGACGAGCCGATGCCGGTCTCCGGGCTGCACGGCGGCGCCTTCGTCATCCGCCGCGAGATCCTCGACCGGCTCGGCGGCTGGGACGAGAGCGGCTTCCTCTACGCCGAGGACGTTCAGCTCTCGATGCTCCTGCAGCTGATCGGCGCCGAGATCCACTGCCTTCCCACCTCAACCGTGCGGCACGACTACCACCTGACCATGCACCCGGAGAAGCTCTTCCTCCTGGAGCGAAACCGCGGCTGGACCGTGCTCGCCGACCTGCGGGCCCCCGCCCGGCTGGCGCTGCTGCCCCTGTTCGCCTTCACCGAGCTGCTGATGTGGGGCTACTGCCTGCTCCGGGGCCCCGCTTTCCTCAAGGCGAAGGCCCGGACCTATCGCTGGCTCGGATCCCACCGCGCCGAGCTAAGCGCGCGGCGCCGTTTCGTCGCTTCGATCAGGCGCCGCTCGGACTGGCAAGTGCTGCGGCGGCTGCGCTGGGGCTACGCCTGGAGCCAGTTCGTCACCCTCGGCCGTGAGCGCGGGATCAGCGAGCGAAACCGGATCCCGACCGAGGGCGAGAGGGCCGCCGCGGAACGCTGAGCAGCCCGCTGAGCCGGGCTTGGGGCGGCGCCCATATGCTTCCCGCCTCCCGGATGGGCACCGGAGTCGCCACCTATCTGATCGCGCTGCTGATCGTGCTCGCCTCCCTGATCGAGGGGCGGGCGGTGATGCTGGCGCTGGGACGCCGGCAGCG